>JBJTBO010000278.1:0-4593 GCA_046091445.1 Planctomycetaceae bacterium
ACCGCCGGCACGCGGGTTCGTCCTGCACGCCCCCGGTGCGAGGCTCGAGGATCTGGGCACGTCGTTCGCGCTCAACGTGGAGGCCGACGGCACCGCGGCCGTTCATGTGTTCGATGGCGAAGTGGCGGTGCAGCCGCATGCGGGTGATGACACGACGCTCGCCGCAGGCGGGGGCATCGTGCTCGATCGCGCCGGGCACGCGCGTGATGACGGCCGGCCACGCGACCCCGGCCGGCCTCACGACGAGGATCAGTCCGCGGGTGGAAGCGGCACGACCGCGTTCCTGGCGCTCGACGACATGGCTGCCGCGGCCGAGGATCGTCTGCGGGAACGGCGGGCGGCGTGGTCACGGTGGTCCGAGACGGCGCGGGACGATCCCAGGCTCGTCGCCTTCTACCGGTTCGACGCGCTCGACGCAACGGAGCGCGGCGGTCGCGTCCGGAACGTGGCCGACCCTCCCGGGGGCGAACGCGACGGGGCGGCGGTCGGCGTGACGTGGACCGGCGGGCGCTGGCCAGGGACCGGCGCGGTGGCCTTTCGCCGGGCCGGCGGTCGTGTCCGGGTGGCGATCGACGGCGTGTACGAAGCCGTGTCGCTGGCGTGCTGGGCGCGGGTGGATGCCGTCGATCGCGAGTACAACTCGCTCTTCCTCACGGACGGCTACGACCCCGGCGAGCCGCACTGGCAGATTTTCTCCGACGGCAGTCTCATGTTCTCGATCGCCTATCCACCGCCGGGCGGGGCGACGGGGCGATTCAACCAGAAGTATTTTTCGCGCCCCGTCTTCACCGTCGATACGCTCGGCGAGTGGCACCACGTCGCCGTGACCTACGACGGTGCCACCGGCGAGGTGGTGCAGTATTTCGACGGCGAGGTGGTGGGCCGGGAGGTGTCGCGATTGCACGCGGCGGGAAGGCCGATCCGAATCGGCCCAGCCGAGATCGGCAACTGGGGGCTGCCGACGCCGGGGCACCGGCATCCCCTTCGCAGCCTCAACGGCGCGATCGACGAGTTCGTGATCCATGCGGCGGTGCTTGCGACCGACGAGGTGCGGGCGATGGCCGCAATGGGTAGGTTCGAGTGACGAGGAGGTGAGGCGATGAAGCGACGCGACCGCGCACTCGTCGCGCTGTGCCTGGCCGCGGCCGTCGGCATGCCGTCACACCGCGCGGCGGCAGGCGAGTCGGCCACCGGCCCGAACGCCGCCGCGGACCACGAGGCGCTCTTCGTGCGGCGGATCGCGCCGCTCCTCGCGGCGAAGTGCGCGGCCTGCCATGGGCCCGACGCCACCGTGGCCGAGGGTGGTCTGTCACTCGCGAGCCGTGCGGCGGCCCTGCGCGGCGGTGCGAGCGGCGCCCCCGCGATCGTGCCGGGGGAGGCGGCCGCGAGTCCGCTGCTGCGCGCCGGGCGGCGGCATGACGCGACGGTCTCGGCGATGCCTCCCAAGGAGGCGGAGCGGCTCTCGGACGACGAGATCGGCTGGCTCGATGCGTGGATCGCCGCGGGCGCCGCGTGGCCGGATGCCGCCCGCGTCGCGGTGATCCGGGCCGCGCACGAGGCCGACTGGACGGCCGAGGATGGCGTCAAGGTCGCCACGTCCGGCGGCCTCTCCCCCGACTGGGACGAGCGTCGTTACGCGCCCGAGGCGCTGTGGGCCTATCGACCGGTGGTGAAGCCGCCGGTGCCGCCCGCCCCTCCGGGCATGCACGCCATCGACCGACTGCTCGCGTCGCGGAGGCCCGCGGGGCTTGCCGTCGCGCCGCCAGCCGACCGGCGGTCGCTCCTGCGGCGCGCGTCCTTCGACCTCACGGGCCTGCCGCCCGCGCCGGCGGACATCGCGGACTTTCTCGGCGACCCGCGCGACGATGCCTCCGCGTTCGCCGACGTCGTCGAGCGACTCCTGGCGAGCCCGCATCATGGGGAGCGGATGGCGAGGCACTGGCTCGACGTCACCCGCTACGCCGACTCCAGCGGCTTCGCCAACGACTATGAGCGGGGCAACGCGTGGCGCTACCGCGACTGGGTCGTGCGCGCCTTCAACGACGACATGCCCTACGACCGCTTCGTGCGGGATCAGATCGCGGGGGACGAGATCGACCCAGGCGATCCCGACAGGGTGGTCGCGACGGGCTTCCTGCGGATGGGGCCGTGGGAACTCACCGGCATGGAGGTGGAGCGGGTCGCGCGGCAACGCTTTCTCGACGACGTCGTCAATGCCGTCGGCGAAACGTTTCTCGCCCACTCCCTCCAGTGCGCGCGCTGCCACGACCACAAGTTCGATCCCGTCCCCACGCGGGACTACTACCGGGTGCAGGCGGTCTTCGCGACGACGCAGCTCGCCGAACGGTCCGCGGCGTTCCTGCCGACGGAGAACACGGCGGGCTTCACGGAACGCACCTACCTGGAGCGGGCCCGGGCGGAGCACGTCGCCACGCTCGCACGGCTCGACGCGGTGCTGCTCGACAATGCCACGAGGTGGTTCGCCGAGGAGGGCCGTGACCCGGCGACCTGGAATGCCGCGGTGGCGGAGGCCCGCCGGCAGGAGGCCGCTCGCGGTCCCGACGCCGTCCGCAGGCGACCGTATTCCGACCTGTTCGCGGGCACCCGCCGTCTGCTCCTCGATCGGGGCGTCCCGGAGCGGGAGTTCCCCCCGAAGCTCGTCGGCTTCACGCCCGAGCAGTTCGGGCTCGAACGGGTCGCGCGCAAGGGCCTCGAGCGGCTCGCGTTCGAGTTCGACCGCTACGAGCCCTTCGCCCTGTCCGTCTACGCGGGGCGCACCCGCACCTACAAGACGGTCTTCACCCCGCTGCGCGTGCCCGAGGATCGGCTGACGACGGGCGACCTCGAGGCCACGGCGATCCTCGTCGGAGGCGACCCGTTCACCGCGGGTGAACCGGTCACACCCGGGGTGCTCAGCGTGCTCGGGACCATCCAGTCGACGCCGATCCCCGACGCGATCGAGGGACGCCGGCGCGCCTTCGCCGAGTGGGTGGCCAGCGCGGACAATCCGCTCACCACGCGCGCCATCGTGAACCGCGTCTGGATGTGGCACTTCGGTGAGCCGCTGGCGGGCAACCCCAACAACTTCGGCGGCACCGGCAAGCGGCCGACGCACCCGGAGCTCCTCGACTGGCTGGCGGCCACGTTCGTGGAGCAGGGCTGGTCGTTCAAGGCGTTGCACCGGACCATCATGTCGACCGAGGCCTACCGCCGCAGTGCCGCGCATCCCGACCCGGGTCGCGTGCGCGAGCTCGATCCGCTCGGTGCGAGCGACGCCGTGTTTCGGCCGCGACGGCTCGGCGCCGAGGAGATCCGCGACGCGATGCTCGCGGCGACCGGCGAGCTCAATCCGGCGGTGGGCGGCATCCCCAACCGGCCCGAGATGCACGTCGAGGCGGCGCTCCAACCGCGCCAGGTGATGGGCACGTTCGCGTCCGCCTGGGTGCCCAACCCGCGGCCGGAGCAACGGCACCGCCGATCGCTCTACGCGCTCGTGCTGCGCGGCCTCGGCGATCCGACGATGGAGACGTTCAATGCGCCCGCCCCCGATTTTTCGTGCGAGCGGCGCGAGGCGACGACGGTCACGCCACAGGTGTTCGCGCTCTTCAACGGACGCGCCACCCATGCCCGGGCGCTGGCGCTTGCGGCCCGCGCACTGCGCGAGGCGGCCGGGGACGAGGGGGCGATCCAGCGGTGCTTCCTGCTCGCGCTCGGCCGTGACGCGACGCCAGCGGAGGTCGCGGCGTGCCTCGCGCACTGGCGGGCGATGACGGTCGTGCAGTCGCGGGGCGTGCCGCCGCGGGCCGCGCCGCCGCGCGACGTGCTCCGGGAGGCGGTGGAGGAGAACACGGGGGAGACGTTTTCCTTCCGGGAAACGCTCCACGCGCACGCTGACTTCGTCCCCGACCTCGAGCCCGCCGACTGTGACGCCCGCACCCGGGGTCTGGCCGACGTCTGCCTCGTGCTCTTCAACACCAGCGAGTTCACGCATGTCGACTGAGTCCGGCACCGACCGCCGCGGGCCCGCGCCGGACGAGGTGGGCCGCGGCGCCGTCTCGCGGCGCGGCGCCGTCTATGGCCTGGGCGCGTCGCTCGGCAGTCTGGCCTTCACGTCGCTGCTCGCGGCCGAGCAGGAGCGGGCGCGGCCGCTCTAGCCGAAGCCGGGGCATGTTCCCGCTGCGAAGGCCAGGAGCGTGATCTTCCTGATGATGGAGGGGGGGCCGTCGCACGTCGACACCTTCGACCCCAAGCCGGCCCTCGATCGGCTGCACCTCCGCGAGTTCGTGCGCGAGGACCGGAAGAAATCGGCGATGGAAAGCGGCAAGCGGTACTACGTCCGCAGCCCGTTTCGCTTCATCAGGGCGGGCCGGAGCGGGGCCGACATGGCGGAGAACTGGTCGCACCTCGCGACGGTGGCCGACGAACTCTGCTTCTATCGCGGCTGCACCGTGGACAGCGTGAACCATCCCACGGCCCTGTATCAGATGAACTGCGGCAACCGCTTCGGTGGCGATCCTGCGGTCGGCGCGTGGGTGACCTACGGGCTCGGGTCGGAGAACGAGGATCTGCCCGGATTCGTCGTGCTGCCGGAGG
>JBJTBO010000279.1:0-2031 GCA_046091445.1 Planctomycetaceae bacterium
GGCGCTCAAGTGGGAGGGGGGCTACGTCTGGGCCTGTAAGAACTACGACGGCGACGTGCAGAGCGACATCGTGGCCCAGGGCTTCGGGTCGCTCGGCCTCATGACGAGCGTGCTCATGACGCCCGACGGGCGGACCGTCGAGGCGGAGGCCGCGCACGGCACCGTGACGCGGCACTACCGCCAGCACCAGCAGGGCAAGCCGACCTCCACCAATCCCATTGCCTCCATCTTCGCCTGGACCCGTGGCCTCGCGCATCGCGGCACGCTCGACGGGACGCCCGAGGTGACCCGGTTCGCCGAGACGCTCGAACGCGTCTGCATCGAGACGGTGGAGGCGGGGAAGATGACGAAGGACCTCGCGATCCTCGTCGGCCCCGGACAGGAACATCTGACGACGGAGGCGTTTCTTGCCGCCGTCGATGCGGGGCTGCGCGACGCGATCGGTTGAGCCGCGAGGCGGCGGCGCATGCGCGTGGAGGCGGCAGGCTGGCGCGTGAAAGCAGGCTTGCGAGCGAAGACAAGCGGGGCAAGCCCTCCGGTTTTCGATCTTGCGACGGCGCTGCCGCGGCCGATATCCCCCCGCGGATGGATCCGTTCGTTCGCCCTTCGCGCCGGTCCCGGTGCGTCACCCGCCAGGAGATTTGCCGTGGCCAGCCTGCCCTTCGGTCGTACCCCGGTGCCCCAGAGTCGTCGTCGCCTGTTGTCGCTCGAGTCGCTCGAGTCCCGCGCGCTCCTCGCTGCGGTCCCTCTCTCATCCGTCCCAGACTTGGTCGCGGCCAGTGACGCCGGATCCTCCGCGACCGACAACAGAACGAATGTCTCGGCCCCGACGTTCACGGGCACGGCCCGCAACGCGCAGTCTGTTAAGATCTTCGTGGGTCGCACCGAGGTCGGCACGGCGCCGGTCGTCTCGGGTGGCTGGTCGTTCACGCATCCCGGCTTCGCGGACGGTCGCCACGCCGTCTCGGCGCAGCCGGTCGGTGACGGCGGCACGCTGGGCCGGCTGACGGCGGCGCTGCCGATCGAGATTCGCACCGCGGCTCCGGCGACGCCCTCGCTCGGGATCGTGCAGGCGGGTGCCAGGCCGTCGCAGGCGGGTTCTGCCGCGACCAATCTGGCGCGGCCCGTCTTCAACGGTCTCGGCCCGACGGGTGGCACCGTCGAGGTCTTCGTGGACGGCACGTCGGTCGGCCGCGGTGTCGTCGGGAACGGTCGCCAGTTCGTCGTCCGTCCGGCCGCGGCACTGGCCAGCGGCCAGCGTGCGGTGACCGCCGTGGCGTCGGACGTCTTCGGGAACCGAAGCGCCGCGGCCACGCTCGCACTCGCGGTCGACGCCGAAGCGCCGACGATCCAGTCGCTCGTCCGCACGTCGTTCGACACGCTCACGGCGACCTTCAGCGAGGCCGTGAAGGGTGTGACGCCCGCCAACTTCCGGTTCTCCGGACGCACGTCGGACGGGTTCTCGATCTCGTCGCGGCCTCTGACCGACGGGCAGCTGCAGTTGTTCGTGGGCCGGATCACCGGCCAGCTCTCGGCGGACGGCCGCACCTACACGCTGCGGGCCCCGAATCTCGACCTTGCCGCCGGCACGTTCTCGCTGACGCTGCCGAAGGGTGCGGTGACCGACCTGGCAGGCAATCGCCTCGCCAACGCCGGAACGCTGACGGTCGAGGTCGAGGGCGCGTGAGCGTCGCCCCACAGACCATCGCTCCATGACGTCGCATCGGTTCACGCGGTCTCCCGCACGAAGAGTGCGGGAGACCGCGGGGGCCGGGCGCGGGGTGCCCCACGCCCCGGGTGTCGGTCAGCTCCCGCCCCGTTCGGCAAGCCCGAAAAACGCAGGCCTGAAAACGTTGACGGGGCTTCGCGTGTTCGTACAGTTGGGGGCACGGCACAGGTGTGCCTCGACCCATCCCGTCATGCCAGCCATTCGGCTCGTCCCGTCGGCTGTGACGGACAGCGTGGATGAGCCCCCATGGTCGCCAAAGCGCGTCGCCAGTCGTCAGGGTCCGTATGCCAGGCCGTCGTCGC
>JBJTBO010000280.1:0-7577 GCA_046091445.1 Planctomycetaceae bacterium
CTGCTGGCTGACGACGAATCCAGCCAGCAGCATGAGTACGCCGCTCGTGAACCCGTAGCTGTGCAGGCCGATGCCGAGCTGGTTGGTGCCGAACCAGCTCCAGGCCGTGATGATGTTGCCGGCGATGGCGAAGAGGGCGAAGCCCCGCGGGCCGATCCAGCGGTCCCAGCGGGCGTGGAGCACCGCGGCGTTCCAGAGCACGATCATGAGCGCGCCGTTCTCCTTCGGGTCCCAGCCCCAGAAGCGGCCCCAGCTGTCGTCGGCCCAGAGGCCGCCGAGAACCGTGCCGATGAAGCTGAAGAAGAGCGCGAAGCAGACCACTCCGTAGGTCATGCGGGAGAGCCGGTCCTGCACGGCCGCGACACGCTTCGCATCGTCGGGCCGCACCCGCTCCGTCCACGCGCGATGCACGATCGCGCAGGTGCCGAGGAGTCCGGCGAGGAACGTCGCGCCGTACCCGAGCGTCACGGTGACCACGTGCGTGGACAGCCAGAACTGCGTGTCGAGCACGGCCTGCAGGACGTGCATCGTGTCGCCGGTGTCGAGCCCGTAGGCCACCATCAGCGTGAGGGCGCCGGCGAGTGACGCGGCGAGATTCCCGATCCCCATGCGGTGCAGCGACTCGAGGCCGAGTCCCGCGAGCACGCACGCCCAGCCGATGAACACCGCCGACGAGTAGAGATTCACGACGGGCGGCCGCCCCGTGAGGTAGATGCGGGCGGCGAGGGCGAACGTGTGCAGCACGAGCGTGCCGAGCAGCAGCCACGAGACGAAGCGGTTGAGCGGCCCGTGCCAGGCGAGGAAGCTCGTGAAGCACAGGACCGTGGCGAAGACGTAGAGCCACTTCGCGATGTCGGTCGGATTGAATCCGTTGAGCCACGCCTCGAAAGCGGCCTTCGGGGCGACGGGCTGCACGGCCGGGAGATCCGCGATCGAGCGGCGGTACGCCGCGAGCGCCGCGTTGAAGGCGGCGGGAGGACCGTCCACGGCCCCGAGCACCTCCGTGAACGGCAGGAGCGCGGGATTGAGCCGATACTCGGGCTGGCCCTCGCGGCCGTCGAGCATGCGGGCCACGACGGCGGTGACGACGGCGGGATAGATCGCCTGCCACTTCGTGGTCGGCCCCGCTGCCTCGCCGTCCTCGGCCATCTCGAGCGGCGGAATCACCGCCGGGGGATGATTGTCCTCGAGCATCCGCGCGCCCTGCATCAGCCGGCGGATCTGCTCGAGAGCCTCCCGCCGCGAGGCCTCGTCGGTGCCCGTCACCTGCGGCAGTTCCGGGGTCTCGTACGCGAAGCGCAGGAGGTCGTAGGCCATGAGCTTCTCGTTGATCTCGCCGTACTTCTTCTGCACGAACGAGCGCTGCTCGGGGGGCACCTCGCGGGCCGCTGCGATCTGCTCGCGAAGCGCCTCCCTCCCCTGCTCGAGCTCGGCCGCCGCGTAGCGGTGCCCCTTCCGCCGCGTGAGATCGAAGAGGTCAAGCACCTCGAAGGCGTCGATGCGGAACACCGGCGCGCGGCCGACCCACTCGGAGCCCGACATGACGCCGAGCAGCCACTGCGTCGCCGACACGCGGCCGTGCGGACCGGCACCGTCATGCGGCATCGTCACGCTCGTGCGGCCGCCGAGCAGCTGGAGCATGTTGCGGGCCACGGTGTCGAGCGCCTTGATGCGGCCCTCGGGCAGCACCGGCAGCGTCCCGGCGCCGCGCCAGTCGGCGGCGTCGGCGGGCGTGGACGGGGTCCGGGCCGCAGGGAGGACGCAGGCGATCACGAGGCCGACGGCCAGTGCCGCCGGCAGCCATCCGATGCCGGGCGCGGGCCGATCCGTGACACCTTCGCGAGGCTGCCGCCGCCCGCGCCGGCTCCTGCCCGCGGTCCGGTCGTCCGTCAGGGCGACCCCCGGCTGCATGGCGTGCTGCGCCTCCCGCTCGTGCCGGTCCGCGAACCGCATGAACGTGCCGCCGAAGTGGGCGAGCATGCCCCAGAAGGCGAGCACGCACGCGACGTAGGGGATCAGCCAGCCCGCGTTCTCCACCACCTGGAGGCCGGTCATCTCGCCCACCTGTCCGCCGCCCAGGTCCACCTGCGAGTACTGACTCTGGTAGAAGGTCTCGCCGCGATAGCGGACGGGGTTGTTCATCCAGATGCGGCCCTTCTGCTCCGCCCCCGATCCCGCGTCGGTGAACGTGACGTACGACGAGTAGTCGCGCGGCGTCTCGCTGGCCGAGTAGTCGATGCGCCGCACATCGTCGAGACGGACGGTGTAGGGCTTGTACTCCCGCCGAAACCGCAGCTGCAGCCGCCACGCGCGGCCGTTCGCGTCGACCGTGTCGCACTCGTCGCCGCCGGCGCCCATGAAGAGCTGGCTCTGGTCGTTGAGGAATTGCGTCGCGAGGAACGTGCCGAGGTCGCGGCCCCCCTCCCGCTCGACGAGCTGGACGTACGCCGACGCGATGTTCGTGCGTGACGACGTCCCTCCCTCCGGCGGCCGCCGGGTCGCGAGGAAGCGCTTGCCGAGGCCGGTCGTCGCCGCGTTCTCGGCGACCGGTCCCACCCGCATGACGGTCGAGTTGGGGAAGTACTCGAGCACACGGATCGAGAACGGCAGGCCCTCGACCGGGATCGCCTCGCCTCCCGCCCGGGCGGCGAGCAGCCGGCCCGAGATCACGGTCACCTCCTCGGCGTCGCCCTCGCCCGAGGCGATCACGGCCAGTTCGGTCTCGTCGGTGCGGCAGGCCATGCTCGAGGTCTGTCCCTCGACGAGCGACATCCGCTCCTCGATCTGTCGATCGCCGAAGGCGAACTGCCCGAACATCAGGAGGCCGACGGCGACGTGGATGAGCACGTTGCCGCCACGAACGCCGAACACCATGACGAGTCCCGCGAGCAGCACGAGCGACGCGGCGCTCGACTGCATGAGCTGCCACATGATGCGCAGGCCCGGCTCGTTCATCCGCCACGCGTCGCCGCCGAAGAGCATGAGGCCGGCGCCGGTGCCCACCGCGGCGGCCGTGACGGCGAGCGTGAGGCGCACGAGCCGACGGCGTCCGGGAGCACACGCCGCCGCGGCGAGCCCGACGGCGAGCAGCACCGCGCCCCCCTGCATGATCCGCCACACCGTCTCGTAGTCGATGGGCGGTCGGCCCTGCAGGCCGTCGGTGCGGTGGCCCGTGAGGATCACCGCCAGTGCGAGGATCCCACCGGCCGCGGAGACGAGGGTCCCCCACACGAGCCGCTGACCGCGGGCCGCGACGTGAAACCTCGTGACCTTCGCGGCGACGAGGTTCACGAGCAGCACGAGGCCGATCGTCGCCCCGCCCGGAAACGGAAACCAGCCCGTGAGGGTCGACTCACCGAAGATCGTGATCGGAAAGAAATCGGAGAAGGGAATCCGTGCAATCCAGGAGTTGAAGTACTCGGCCTTCACCTCCGGCAGGTTTTTCTCGTCCTGCGCGAGCGTGCCCACGAAGAGCAGGAACGTGGCCGCGAGAAACATCACGACGGTGATCTTGAGCGAGCCGGCGGCCCGCAGCAGGGTCCAGGCCGATTCGGCGAGCGAGGCGCGTTCCTCCGTGGAGGTCGAGATCACGCGAAAACGGGGAAGCGGCAGCGTGCCGGTGGCCATGGTGTCGAATCCTGTCGTGGCGGATCAGTTCCAGCGGAGGGACGAGACGAAGCGCGTGAAGTTGGACCGCTCGCGGAGGGCGACGTCGGCCTTCCCCTTGAACTTGACGAAGAGCGACGACGTGTCGTCGAGGGGCACCATCGCGCCGAGGATCGCCTCGGCGTCGTCGGCCGGCGCGGCGACGAGCAGCACGACGGTCGCCTCGGTGCCGTCCACGTCCACGGTCTCCGCGTCCGTCAGTGCCCGGTCCACGGCGTCCGCCACGGAGGCCGCATCGTCGCCGGCGACCTGCTTCTGCCACCGCTCGACGTTGCTGCGGAGCGACCCCGATGCCGGGATCACCGTGACCTCCCGGCCCTCCGCCGGGTCGCCGATCGTCACCGTGGCCAGGCGCATCCCGCTGGGCCCGGAACCGTCCACCCAGCCATCGGGCAGGTCGTACCGCAGCCGCGTCGCCGACGCACGCTCCGCGCCCCCCTCGACCCGCGCGGCGGAGTCGATGGGCGGGGCCGTCGGGCGAGGCGCCGTGTAGGAGCGGATGTCGCCGGGCCGGATTGCCGCGTCATCCCCGCAGCCGACGAGGGCCAGTGCCACGGCGCAGACCGTCGTCAAAGGCAGGCGAGCCCGGGCGACGGTCGCCCGGGGGAAAAAGCGTGAGGGAGGCACGGCACGACGCCTCGGGCGGGGATCATCGGCGGCATCCGCGGGAGCAGCCGCCGCCCGCTTGGCCACTGAATTCGAGCAGGAACGCCCTGGCTGGGGCGTCGTGACCGCGGCCCTCGGCCCGGTCGGGGCGTGAGGAACGCCTACTGCCAGCCGAAAATCTGCGTCAGGCCGCCGATGAGCGGGGCCGAGAAGGGCGTGCCGCCGGGCGAGCGGATCGTCCACGCGAGATCGAACATCACGAGTCCCGCGAAGAACAGCACGAGTGAGCAGCAGACGAGCCCGACGATCTGCCACGCGTTGAACGTCGTGTCGATCGAGTACTCGAAGTCCCCACCGGGCACGGCCGCCGCCGCGGCATCGAAGCTGCTCGAGGCGCTCTCGTCGAACGACACCGAGGCGGAGTCGTCGCCGACCGCCGCGCCGAAGAAGCTCGAGTCACCGGTCGATTCGGTCGCCACGACGACCGATGCGCTGTCGTCATCGCCGACGCCGCCGAGATCGAACTGATCACCGACCAGCGAGCCGCCCCCGATGCCGGAGGGACCGCCGATGCCCGAACCTCCGGCCAGTGCGGAGGCCCCGCCGATGCCGGAGTCACCACCGATGTCGATTCCAGATCCCGCGGCCGCGCCGCCGATGCCCGAACCGATCTCGAGATCGATCCCCGAGCCCTTGAGGTCACCATCCTCGAGCGAGATGCCGCTCTCGAGCGGCCCCGAGAGGGCCGCGCCGATGGCGGAAGGATCTGACAGGCCGGCGATCCCGGATGCTGCGGGGCCCGCCGCACCCGGCAGCTCGACGGTGCCGCGGGGGGCGTCATCGATCGCGAGATCGTCGAGTCCGGAAAGCGCCGGGGACGACGCCGAGGCCACCGACTCGAGCAAGAGGTCGTCGTTGCCTCCGAGGGCCGCGTCGTCGAAGAGACTCACCGCCTCCTTGTCGTCCGCACTCCCCACGAGGGTGCGCGAGCCGTCGACGCCGCCGGCGTCGGCGTCACCGAGCGCCCAGTCGTCATCCGCGAGCTTGAGTCCGCTCTGTCCGGCGGCCAGTCCGCTGCCGGTGCGAGGTCCGCCGGCCGCGCCGCCGTCGTCGAGGTCGAGCTGGATCGATTCGGAATCCTCCGAGCCCTTTTCGTCGGCGAGTTCGGCCGCCAGACGGTCCACGTCGTCAGCCTTGAACTTGACGGACGCCCCGTCGCGCATCGGAAAGAGTTTCTTGCGGTCGACGAGCCGGTTCACCTCGTCGGTGGTGGTGCCGAGCCGCTGAGCCACCTCGTCGATCGACAGGAATTTTCCAGCCATGACATCCCCGCGTGCCAGGATGGGAACCATCTCGGCGTGCATCGTTCTTCGGCCCGCCGACTCTCCCCATGTTACGTCCCGACGCTGCCGGCGGCACAGCCGTCACGGCCGGTGAGGTCGCTGTGCGAGGATGTCCGGCGGTTTCCGGCGGATGGAGAGACTCCGGCCGGTCATCTCCCGGCGGCCGGCGGCCGGCCACCCTCGAGCATGTGCCGCAGCGCCGCAGGCGTCGGTTCCTGGGCATTGAAGTCCTCGAGCACGAGATCCCAGGAGAGATCCCGCGTGCTGCGCAGCGTTACGGTTCCCGCCCCTGGATCGACGTGGTACACCGCGGCATGCCGCGTGGCTGAATCGACGACGATCAGAAGACGCCGCCCCTCGTCGATCGTCGATTCCGACACCCACAGCGGCCCGGCCTGAGCACCCCGTGCGCCGGCGCGCTGCGTGGCCACGCTCTGCGCCACGGCGAGTCCGCAGGCGAGCGTCGCCGCGACACAGGTGATGAGGACGGCATCACGCCGCCAACCCCGCTCCGACATGTCGGCAGCCTCCTTCTTGCGGGTTCCGGCCCGGGGCGCGACGGTAGGAGGCAGCCTTCGACGCCCGCAAGGCCGATCGGGCGGGCGACGCACACGGCTCCCGTTCTTCCCGGGGCTGCGCCGACCGCCGGGCTTGCCATGCCCGCGGCCCCTCCCCTGCTCGTCCCGCCCGCCGGAAATCCAGCGTGCGATCTCCCTTTCGGTGTGGCGGACCGTTTCGATTCAATCGGTCGCGTCGAGTGTGACGAAGGAAGGGGATGTGCGGCGGCCCGCCGCAATCCACGTACGTCCGGGAGGCTTGCTCCGGTGTCGAGACTCAACGCCCTGTCCGTCATGCTCCTCGGCTCGCCACTCCTCTGGGGTGGGGCGCTGGCCTTCTGCTTCTTCGCGCTCATCCACGCGGGCGTCATCGACGACCCCAACGTGGTGCGATACCTCGCGGGCCACTGGGTCGAGTACGTCGAGGTGGCGCTCTTCTGCGTCGGCCTCGCGGCGCTCGTGCTCAAGGGCTACGACATCCACCGGCAGGGACGCGAGCCGGTCGACGACCTGCTCGAGCCGATTCCGCCGGGAGGAATCCCGCCGGCGGAGGCGAGCCGCCTGGCCGAGTCGCTGCCCGAGGCGGATGCCTCGGGGGCGTACCTGCCCACCCGGCTGCGCGAGGCGATCGACTACGTCGTGCGCACGGGCTCGGCCGACGCCCTCGAGAATCACCTCAAGTATCTCTCCGACGTGGATGCCTCGCGTGCCGCTCAGGGCTACGGTCTCGTGCGGTTCATCGTGTGGGCGATTCCGATCATGGGATTCCTCGGCACCGTGATCGGCATCACGGTGGCGATCGCCAACCTCTCCCCGACGCAGCTGGACAACATCTCCGGCGTCGTCGCCGGCCTCGGCACCGCCTTCGACACCACCGCCACGGCCCTCGGCCTGTCGATGGTGCTCATGTTCCTGCAGTTCGTCATCGACCGACGTGAGCAGCGGCTGCTCACCCGTGTCGACGACGCGGTATGGCGCGCGCTCGCGGGTCGCTTCCAGTCGCTCGGCGGCAGCGAGGGCACGGCCCTGGCCGTCGCCCGTCTCGGCGAGTCCCTCAACCGCGGCTCGGCCCGTCTGCTCGACGCCCAGGAGCAGGCGTGGCGCGCCCTCGAACGCACCGCCTCGAACGGCCTGCGGCAGGTCATGGAGCAGTCCGGCACGACGATGCAGTCCACCCTCACCGACGCCCTCGACGCCTCGCTCGAGCGCTGGGGAGAGTCGCTCGCCCGCACCCACGACACGCTCGCCGCCCGTCGCGAGGAGCGCTGGACGGTCGCCGCCGAGTCGCTCGCCGCGGCCATCCGCGGCCTCGAACGGCACCAAGGGGCGCTCGCCGAGCAGACGTCCGTGCTCGCGGCCGTCGTCGAGGCCCCGCGCGACGTCAACGACCGCGAGCGGACGGGCG
>JBJTBO010000281.1:0-8223 GCA_046091445.1 Planctomycetaceae bacterium
CGACTCGCCGTATCACGCCCTCGCGCGACCCGGCTGGTGGAGCGTCGCGCGGCGCACGCTCGTCGGTGCCGCGAACGGGTGAGGGCGCACGCGGCGATCGGCCCACTCAGCGCGCCGCGGTGTCCGGCTCGAGGGGGCGGCTCGAGCTGATGAAGGCCGCGGCGACCGCCGCGAGGAGCTGCACCACGGCGCAGGCCACGAAGGCGGCCTGCCAGCCCGCCGCGACGTCGGCGCCGAAGGAGCGGGACAGGAATCCGAAGACGAGCGGCGAGACGGCCGCCCCGATGTTGCCCCACATGTTGGCCCAGCCCACGACGGCCCCGACATTGCGGCCGCCGATGTCCTGTCCGAACGCCCACATCGCCGGGGTGCCCAGGTCGGTGGCGAAGCCGATCACCGACAGGCACACCGCCGCCGCCACCGGATCGCGCACGAGGAGCACCGCGGCGAAGGCGCCCGCCACGGCCAGGCGCGAGACGGCCATCGCGGCGGAGCGGCCCCACCGCGGCCCGAAGCGCCTGGCGGCACTGTCGGTGAAGCGACCGCCGACGAAGAGCCCGAGCACGCCGGCGGCCAGGGGCAGGCTCTGGAGCCAGCCCTGCTGCGCGGCCGATGCGCCGTGCACCTCCGCGAGGTAGGCGGGCATCTTCGTGACGATGAACGCCCAGCCGAGGTTGGCGGCGAACTGCACGAACGAGCAGAGCCACAGCCAGCCATGCCGGCAGAGCGCGGCGACCGGGGGCACGGCGGCCGCCGCGGACCGCTGCGCCGGAGCGGCGCCGTCCTGGATGAGCGTCACCTCCGCCGCGTTCACGGCGGGATGATCCTGCGGCCAGTCGCGGAAGCGCCACGCGAAGATCGCGGCCACGGCGATGCCGACGAGCCCGTAGACGATCATCGGCAGCGGCCAGGAGCCGGGGCCGGGCTCCGCCCCGCCTGTCGAGGCGGCGACGATTCCGTGTGTCGCCACCAGCATGAGCCAGACGGTCAGCACCGGCGCGATCGCGCCGCCGAGCCGGCCGCCCACGGCCACGATCGCGCTGGCGATGCCTCGGGAGCGGTAGGGCACCCAGCGGCCCACGATCCCCGCGGCGACCGGATACGCGCCCGCCTCGAAGAGTCCGCAGCCGAGCCGCAGCACCACGAGCGCGGTCACGCCCCGAGCCAGACCCATCAGGCCCGTCGTCGCGGACCAGAGGAGCACGTAGGCCGCGAGCGTCCACCGCGCCCCGTAGCGGTCGCCGATCCATCCCGCGGGCAGCTGTGCCAGCGCGTACGTCCAGAAGAATGCGCTGAGCACCCAGTCCATCTCCGGCCCGCCGATGCCGAGATCGCGCTGCACGACCGTGGCCGCGGTGCTCAGGCAGACCCGGTCGAGATAGAGGAGCACGGCGACGAACATCGCCAGGAGCACCATGCCGTGCCGCACGCCGGTGGGGCGTTCCGGCGGACCGTTCACGTCGACGCGCATGTCGTCACCCTCGTCGCCTCGAAGAGCCGGCGGTCACTCGAGCGCCGCCATGGCGCCATCGATCGCCGCGGTCGTACGGTCGAGCTCCGCGGCGCCGTGCACGGCGCCGACGTACCACCGGCCGTCGGGCAGCACGAGCACGCCCCGGGCGAGCAAATGCTCGCGGAAGCGGGCGTAGCGCGAGGCGTCAGCCCGCAGCGTGTCGCGGTAGTCGCGCGGCGGCCGCTCGAGACCGAAGTGGACGCTGAACACGCTGCCCGAGCCCGACGTCACGAGCGCGATGCCGCGGGCGGCGGCGGCGGATTCGATCCGGGCGCGCAGGGCGCGGCCATGGGCGTGCATCCGCGGGAACGTTCCCGGGAGCGCGAGCGTGCGGATGGTGGCGACGGCGGCGGCCAGGTTGACCGGGTTGCCGTTGTAGGTGCCGGCATGGATCGTGCGCCCGTCGTCGAGGACTTCGAAGAGCTCGCGGCGCCCGCCGACGGCCGACACCGCGAAGCCGCCGGCCAGGGCCTTGGCGTAGACGGAGAGATCGGGCCGCAGGTCGTCGTGCTCCCGGGCCCCGCCGAGGGCGAGCCGGAAGCCGGTGATCACCTCGTCGAAGATCGACACCGCGCCATGCCGGCGGCAGAGATCGATGACGGCCTGAAGGTAGCCGGATGCCGGCTCGACGGACCCGCTGTTGGCGAGCAGCGGCTCGGTGAGCACCGCGGCGATCCGGTCGCCGTGCCGCGCGAATGCGTCCGCGAGCGCCGCTCCGTCGTTCCACGGCAGCACGAGCGTGTCGGCGAACTCGTGACGCGGCTGGCCGCCGCAGGTCGCCAGCGGCTCGATCGGGTCACCCGACTTCGGGCGGTAGCTCACGAGCACGTTGTTGAACCAGCCGTGGTAATGCCCCTCGAACTTGACGACGAGGTCGCGACCTGTGAACGCGCGGGCCAGCCGGAGGGCCGCCTGCACCGCCTCGGAGCCGGTGTTCGAGACGATCACGCGGTCGACGCCCGGCAGGACGGCGGTCATCAGTTCGGCGAGCTCGATCTCCCCCTCGTGCTGGGCCCCGTAGGCGAAGCCACGGCCGAGCTGGGCCGTCACCGCCTCGACGAGCGCCGGATGCGCGTTGCCGAGGATGAGCGGGCCCCAGGCGAGCGTGTAATCGAGGAGCCGGTGACCGTCGACGTCGATGAAGTACGGCCCCTCGCCACGCTCGAAGAAGAGCGGCGTCGGGCCGCCGGCGCGGCGCATGCCGCTGGCCACGCCCATCGCGAGCGACCGCCGTGACCGCGCGAGCAGCGCCGCCGATCGCGGCGCGTCGAACGTGCCGACGGGGTGCGCCGTCGCGTCCGCGTCGGTCCCGGGCGTCGATGGTCCCGGCGCGCGGTCGGTCGGCACGTCGGGATTCCGCTCGTGCGCGTCCTCCCAGGGGAAGAGCGGTCGGCGGCGGTGGCGATACGAGAAGCGGGACAGATCCGCGGATGTCGGTCCGGGCGTGTCGACGCGGATGAAGCTCGTGCAGACCTCGCCGTAGGCGGCCACCGGCGCGTGCACACCCTTGGCGACGAGGAAGCGGAACGCACCGGGGTCGAGCCCCGCGTGACGGACCTGCCCGAGGCTGAAGGGCGCCATGCGACGCGAGGTGACCATGACCGTGAGGCCGGCCGACTCGAGCACGGCCGTCGGCCCCTGATCGAAGACGGCGATGCCGCCGTGCCGTGGACGGGGCTCCGTGAAGCGTCCGTCCGTCAGGGCAAGCACCCGCCATCGGCCGGAGAGGGGCGCGCAGCCCGCGTCTCCGGCCCACTCGGGGCTCCGCCCACCCACGGTCATCTCGACGTCTCCCCCAGCGCCGACGGCTGCGGCCCGCGCGACCGCCCCGGGGTCGTGGAGGCACGCGAAGCCGCCGGGGATGCCGCGGCCGTGGAGCACGCGGGCGAGCGCCGTGCCGTCGGCGGGCGATCCGCCGCCGACGGTGTCACCCATGTCGAGCAGGCAGACGGGCGGGGCGAGGCGGCAGGCGCGATCGAGGGCCGTGTCGATCGAGAGGAGGGCCGGCGCGAACGCATGGCGGCCCTGCCAGAGCGCAACGGCGAACGATCGCGCGTGCCGCTCGGCGGCCGTGGCATCCCCGTGGGTCACGACGATCACCGCCGAGCCCATCTCGGCGACGTCGGCGTAGGGAAAGCCGAGGACGATGCTCGTGGACAGCACGCATCCCGGAGGGACGCTGGCCGGCGCCGCAGGGACGAGGGAGGTGGATCCCGACTTCGCGAGCAGCCGCTCGACCGGCTCGCGCAGCCGCGCCGCCGCGGCGTAGTGCGGGGCAAGGGGGGCGGAATCGGGATCCTGGCACTCGATGGTGATCGCGAGGGGGGGAAGGACCGCCGCCTGCACGGGATTCACGACACCGGCGAGCGTAAGGGCCATGAGGCGTGCCGCCTCGAGTCCCCGATCCCGCTGATCGAGGTGGGGGTTGGTGCGGTAGGCGACGAGCGCGTCGGTGGCTGCGACCATCGCCGGAGAGAGGTTGGCATGGGCATCGATCGTGCCGATCACCGGGATCGCGCCGACGACGCGGCGGACCGCGGCGAGCCACGCCCCGTCGGCGTCCGGCTCGCGCTCGCTCACCGTCGCCCCATGGGGCGCGACGAGCAGCCCGTCGAGCCGCCCGGCCCGGGCGAGTCCCTCGCGCACCATCGCGCGCAGTGCGTCGAACGACGCGGCGTCGATCGGTCCCGCCGGGAGGGACCGCGCCGCGAGGATCGGCACGGCCTCGATCCCGGCCTCGGCCAGACCGGCGAAGAACCCGGCCACCTCGTGATGCGTGTCGGCCAGTGCCTCCCGCACGGCGTCGCCCGTAAGGAGCAGGTCGCGGCGAAAGTCGCCGAGCGTCGTCGCGCCCGCCACGAACGTGTTCGACTCGTGGAGCAGTGCGATGATGCCGACGCGGGGCATGGTCAACCTGTCGCGCGCTGTCGATCCCCGGGTGAGACGGCCCACGGATGCGGTGCCGTGTCACGAGGGCGTATGCTCCCCGGGGGCCGACAGTGTACGGCCTCCCCATGCCACGCGAGGCCCGGCATGCCCGACGACTGGTACCGCATCGCGAACGAGGACGAGGTCGCCTCTCCCGCCCTGCTCGTCTATCCCGACCGGATCGCGGACAACATCGGCCGCATGATCACCGCCGCGGGAGGCGCGGAACGGCTGCGGCCGCACGTCAAGACGCACAAGATGCCCGACGTGATCCGGATGGAGATCGAACGGGGCATCACGAAGTTCAAGGTGGCGACGATCGCGGAGGCGGAGATGACCGCCGCGGCCGGCGGCCTCGACGTGCTCCTCGCCTACCCCGTCGTCGGCCCTGCGGCGCGGCGGCTGGCACGGCTCGCCGCCACGCACCCGCGGACGACGTTCCGTGCGATCACCGACAGCGCCGCGGGGATCGACTGCCTGGCCGCCGCGGCGACCGCCGCGGACGTGACGCTCGACGTGCTCCTCGACCTCGATGTCGGATTCGGCCGCACCGGCATTCGCCCCGGTGCCGACGCGGCGGCGCTGTACCGGCGGATCGCCTCCGCACCGAACCTCACGCCCGGCGGCCTGCACGCCTACGACGGGCATCTCCGGGACGCCGACCACGGTCGGCTGGTGGCCGCCACCGAGGCCGCCTTCACACCGGTCTGGTCCCTCCGGTCCGAGCTGCGTGCCGCCGGATTCGCGGTGCCGCGGACGGTCGTCTCCGGCACGCCGACCTTCGCGATCCTCGCCGCCCGCGACGACGTGGAAGTGGGGGCGGGTACGACGGTGCTCTGGGATGCCGGGCAGGCGGAGATCTCGCCCGATCTCGACTTCCTGCCGGCGGCCGTGCTGCTCGCCCGCGTGGTGAGCAAGCCGGGCGACGGCCGGCTGTGTCTCGATCTCGGCCACAAGGCGGTCGCCAGCGAGATGCCCCATCCACGGCTTTCGATCATGGGGCTCCACGCCGCGTCCTTCCCGATCCACAGCGAGGAGCACCTCGTCGTCGAGACGCCGCAAGCCGGAGGCTACGCCGTCGGCGACGTGGTGTATGCGGTGCCCAGGCACGTGTGCCCGACCGTCGCGCTGCACGACGAGGCGGTCGTCGTACGCGACCGACGCGCGGTCGACCGCTGGCGGGTGCAGGCCCGCACGCGCCGCATCAGCATCTGAGGGTGCGGGACGTTTCCGCCGGGGGCGACGGCAGCACCGCCCGCCGCGCCGCCCGGCGGACGCCGACGGGGTCCTGCGCCCGGTAGGATGGGCCCACGTTCGACCGGCCACGGAGCATCCGTCATGTCCGCCACGCCACGCCTCCTCTTCGACATCCACCTCGATCTCTCCTACAACGCGATCGACTTCAACCGCGACCTGCGTTGGACCCAGGAGAAGATCCGCCGGCGCGAGCTCGGCATGACCGACCAGGTCTTCCGCACGCGCAACACCGTCTGCTTTCCCGAGATGCGGCGCGGGCGGGTGGGGCTCTGTGTCGCCACCCAGATCGCCCGCGCGGTCGATCCCTTCTCGCGGATGCCGGGCTGGTTCAGTCCCGCGCAGGCCCGCGGGCAGACCTGGGGCCAGCTCGCGTGGTACCGCGAGATGGAGGCGTGCGGCGAGCTCGTGCAGATCCGCGACCGAGGCGCGCTCGATCACTGGCTCGGCCGCTGGCAGGCGAGTCCCGGAGGCACGGACGACGACGGGGTGCCGCTGCCGATCGGCTACGTGCTGAGCCTCGAGGGGGCCGACTCGATCGTGACGCCACGCCACCTCGAGCAGTCGTACGCCGAAGGCCTGCGGGCGCTCGGCCCGGTGCACTACGGACCCGGCGTGTACGGGATGGGCACCGATGCCGAGGGCCCGCTCACGCCGCGCGGCCGGGAACTGCTCGCGGAGATGGAACGGCTCGGCATCATCCTCGACGTCACGCACCTCTCCGATGCCGGACTCTCCGACGCGCTGGAGCGGTTCTCGGGGCCGATCTGGGCGAGCCACTCGAACTGCCGCTCACTCGCCCACTGGAACCGGCAGTTCACCGACGCGCAGATCAAGGAGCTGCTCGCCCGCGACGCCGTCATCGGCATGGCGTTCGACGCGATCATGATGGTGCACGGCTGGACGCACCTGCGGTCGAAGCCCCAGGACTTCGGCCTGCGGATCGAACGGATCTGTGACCACATCGACCACATCTGCCAGCTGGCCGGGAGCGCCCGTCACGTCGGCATCGGCAGCGATCTCGACGGTGGCTTCGGGACCGAGCAGACGCCGCTCGACCTCGACAGCATCGCCGACCTCCAGTCCCTCTCGGGCCTCCTCGCCGCCCGGGGGTATTCCGACGCCGACATCGAGGGCATCTTCCACGGCAACGTCGTGCGGTTCCTGCGGCGGGCCCTCCCCGCCTGAGCGGCCGCCGGTCATCGCGCGCCGCGTTCGGCATGCGGCACGACGGGCAGCAGGATGTGCGACGGGTGGGTGCGGTCGTGATGGATCGTGTTCACGGCCGTCTGCATGCGACGATGCCGGGCGAGGGGCTCGCCCGTGTTCGGATTGACGTCGAATCGCGGGAAGTTGCTGCTCGAGAGATCGACACGGATGCGATGACCCTTCTTGAACACGTTGGCCGTGGGGTAGAGGAGCACCGTCACGGGGTAGACGCGACCCGGCTCCATGAACGTCTCCGAGGCGAGCGAGTCGCGGTAGCGGGCCCGCACGATGCCGTCGGTGACGTTCATGTCGAAGCCGCCGGGCAGGTCAGGGGTGGGCGGATGCACGTCGACGAGCTTCGCGGTGAAGTCGGTGTCGACGGCCGACGACGAGACCCAGAGCCGCACCTCGAGTTCCCCCGTCACCTCGACGTCCTGCTCCAGAGGCTCCGTCTGGAACACGAGCACGTCGTTCCGGGCCGAGAGCGGGATCGGCTCGCGCAGGTTCCAGACGTGCGGCCCGCCCCGCTGATCCCACGCGCCCTGCAGCATGATGTCGTTGCCCGAGGAGATGCATCCGCCGATGGTCGGCACCGGGTCGCGTGGATCGAACGTGTAGCTCGTGGCGGCGTCCCGCCCGCCCGGCTCGACCACCGGCGGATCCCGGCCGAGCGTCCCGTCCCCGTGGACGTAGAAGGGCGTGGGCACGGCGCGCCGTGGCGGCCAGGCATCCTCGTCGCGCCAGAAGCCCCCGTGGTCGATCCGTCCATCCTCGCCGCGGCGGCCGCTGCCGGTCCCCATCACGAAGATCCGCACCCTCGAGCGGAACGGGTCCTCGCGGCCGACCACGCTGGTGTCGTCGCGGAGCCAGCGATCGAACCAGCGGAGCCGCCAGGTGCGCGGCTCGGCGATCGCCGCATCGGGTCCGAACGACACCTGCCCGTGCCGCGACTCACCCTGCTGGCCGTGGATCCACGGCCCCATGATCAGTGAGACGTTGCTCTGCAGGCGCGGGGCGAGGGCGCGGTAGTTGGCCGTCGTGTTGCCCGCCCACGAGTCGTACCAGCCGCCCACGAGGTAGACGGGAATGTCGGGGTAGTCCTCGGGATGATCGACGATCGCGTTCTGTCGCCAGTAGGCATCGTTGGCCCCGTGGTGCATCGACTCCACGAGCCACGACTCGGATTCGGGGGCGAACTTCAGCGGCGTCGTGCCGGGTCGGAGGGGCAGGTGCGCGAGGTAGGCCAGCGGGTTGGCCGCCATCTCCTCGAGCGCCGCGGCACGGGCGGGATCCGTCGCGGCCGTGCTCCCCTGCGCCGC
>JBJTBO010000282.1:0-5851 GCA_046091445.1 Planctomycetaceae bacterium
CGGCCACCCTCGTCGCCACCGTGCTCGCGGCAGCCGCCGGGCGATCCGCGGAGCCGGCCGTCGGCGACCTGCTCACGCGAGACGACGTGCTGATCGAGCCGGCCGACCGTTCGCGGCGCCTCGAGTCGGCTGCCGCGGTGACCGACGGTGATCCGTCGACGGCGGTGGAACTCGCGGCGCGTGGTGGTGACGAGATCGACCTCGCGATCTCGTGGGGCGGGGCGATCATGAGCCTTCGACGGGTCGTGATCGGTCTCGACCCCGGGCGGCCCTCGACGCAGCCCACCGACCTCGAGATCCTCGTCTCGCCGGACGGGGACGGCGACCGTTTCAGCGTGGTGAAGTCGATCGCGCTCTTCCGCGGTGCCGGTCCGTACACGTACGACCTCGGTCCCGTCGCGGCGAAGCGGGTGCTCGTCCGCCTGCGGGCGCCCGTGGACGGCACGGGCGTGCGCGTGACGGAGTTGGCGTTGCGCGGATACGAGGGGAGCGTCGAGCCGCGGCGCGCGTTCAAGGAATCGCCTGCCGACGCGCTGGAGGTCGTCGCGGCGCTCCAGAAGATGTCGCTCGATCTCGCCTGCCCGGCTGACGAGGCGGCGATGCTGGCCGACGGCTCCGATGGCACGTTCGACGGCATCTCCTTCGCGGAGGCAGCCCTGATCGCCTCGGGCGAGGCCGATGCGGCCGCCCGAGCGAGCCACCTCGCCATCATCGAGCGGCTGGTCGCAGACGCGGATCGGGCCGTATCCGGCACGCGCGATATGCAGGGCAGGGGGGAGGCGATCCTGCGCCTCCTGCACGCCGGCGCTTTCAAGGGGGGGTATGCGCTTCGTCAGACCGACGTCTCCACCGTGCTCGAGACGGGGCGGTTCAACTGCGTGTCGAGCGCCGTGGTCTACACCATCGTGGGCCGACGGCTCGGCCTCGACGTCCGCGGGATCGAGGTGCCGGAACACGCCTTCGCGATCGTCTATGACGGCCCGCGGCACGTCGACGTGGAGACGACGATTCCCGAGGGCTTCAACCCGGCGCGGAGCGCGGAGGCGGCAGAGAAGTTTCGCGAGCGCACCGGCTTCGTCTACGTGCCCGAGAGTCACCGCGAGGAACGGCGTGAGGTGAACGACGCGGGGCTCGTCGCGCTCGTCTACTACAACCACGGCGTCGCGCGGGCGGAGCAGGGGGATCACGCGGGAGCGCTTGCGATGTATTTCCGCGGGCTCCAGCTCGATCCGGCATCCGCGTCCCTCGTCACGAACGCGCTCGCCGCGCTCACCAACTGGAGCAAGGCACTGCTCGACGCCGGTGCAGCGGCCGATGCGGTGGCCGTGTCGCAGGCGGCGATGCAGCTCGCGCCGGACGAATACGGCATCCGCACCAACGCCAGAGCCTCGTTCATCGCGTGCGCGATTGCCGAGTTCGACGCGGGCCGGATCGACGAGGCGCTCGCGGTGCTCTCCTCCGGCCTGATGCTCCTGCCGCACGACCATGACCTCGAGGAGGCGAAGGTCGGGCTGTTCACCCGGAAGGCGGCGGCGCACGTCGAGCACGAGGACTGGCAGGCGGCGCTCGAAGTCGTGGCGCCCGGCTTCGAGCGGCTCGAAGGCCGGGATCGCGCGCGGCTCGCCGAGTGGTGCGGCTCGGTCCGGTCACGCTGGGCGAAGGGTGAGATCGACGCGGGGCGGTTTGCCGCCGCGCGCGACATCCTGCTCGGGGGCGTCATGCAGAACCCCGACGATGGGAGGCTCGCCGACAATCTCGAGTATGCCGTCCAGGAGGAGCTCGTCGCCGCGAAGGCTGCCGATGCCGAATCGGCGGCCATCGCCCGCGCCGTGGAACTGGCTGCAAAACTGCCGCGGACGAGCGACGTTCCCGACGTGATCGTGCGGCACGTGCATCGGCGGGCTTCCGCGCTCCAGGAGCAGGCGCACTGGGAAGAGGCCGAGGCGTACGTGAGCCGGCACGTGCCGGCCCTAGCGCCGCTCGGTGACGCGAGCGCGATCGAGGCTCTCTGGGAACGCGTCTACGTGCCGTGGGCTCAGCAGGCGAAGGAGGACTGGGACGTGGCGATCGAGCGATACGTCCGCGGTCACAAGGCGGCGCCCGGGTCGCGGCTGATCAAGGGCAATCTCGAGTCCTGCCTCGACAGGCGGGCCCGAGTGCATTTCGAGAAGGACTGGCCGGCGGCGATCAAGGCCTATGAAGCCGGCCTGATGATCCTGCCGGGGTCGAGCCTGCTCCAGAACAATCTGCGCTACAGCCGACAGCAGGCCGGCACGCGTTGATCGCGGCTCGAGACGCGGGTCACTCGCCGAGCAGCTGCTGCAGCTTCTGCACGGTGCGGGAAAGCATCACGCGAACCGCGACGTCCGACTTGCCGAGCTGCTCGGCGATATCCTTCGTCGCGAGGCCGTCGACGTACCGCATCCGCATGACCTTCCGCTGGTCGGCCGGGAGCGATTCGATCGCCCGGGCCAGACGAAACTCCTTCGCGTCCCGTGACATCGCCTGGCTGGGCGTGGTCATGCTCACGGCGAGGAGCGACTCGAAACCACCGTCGCCTGTCTCGCGTCGCGCATCGATCGAGACCTCCCGGCCTGCCTGGCGCTTCGCCGTGGCGAAATGCCGGCGGTGCGCGTCGATGATCCGCTGCTCGGCGACATGGCACAGCCAGGCGAACGGCTCCCGCTGCGGCGCCTCGGCCGGCGCGGGGGCGTGTGCGGGTCGCACGGCGGCGAGGCTCACCTCCTGGACGATGTCCTCCGGATCGAGCCGCTGCCGGAGCGCCGGTCCCATGCGGTGCGTGACGAATGCGAGCAGACGCGGACGGTGGGCCTCCACGCAGGCGGCGACTGCCTCCGGATCGGTCCACCGGACTGGGTGAGGGTCGGCGTCCATGGGACGGATGCTACCCTGCGACGCGGGGCGTATCATCAGGGCGTCGTCGGGCCGCGAGGGCGGCGCACGACCACCGGCCGGGAGGCCCGTAGCGTGACCCCCGCGATCGAACAGACCGCGATCTGGGACGTCGTAGCCGAGCGGCTCGAGGCCTTCGTGGCTGCCTGGAAGGCGGGCGCTGATCCGACGATCGCCGACCATCTTCCCGCCGATCCGATCCCACTGCGGCGTCTGGTGCTCGTCGAACTCGTGAAGGTCGATCTGGAGTTTCGGATGCGCGGCGGTCGGCCCGCGCGGGTCGAAGACTATCTCGTCGAACATGCGGAGATCGCCGACGCCGCCGGGCCTCCCGTCGAGCTGATCTGCGAGGAGTACCACCTCCGTCGCTCGCTCGGGGAGTCGGTCGAGCTCGACGAGCTTCGGCGTCGGTTCCCGGGCCGGGCCGCGGAGATCTGGCGGTGGCTGGGCGCCGGTGAGCGCACGATGACGACCAGCTTCGCGAGCGATGTCGGGCGTGCGACGGTCCAGCCGGGCCAGATCGTCGATGATTTCCAGGTTCTCGCGGAAGTCGGCAGCGGCACCTTCGCGACCGTGTACCTCGCCCGGCAGGTGTCGATGGGCCGGATCGTCGCCCTCAAGGTCTCCGGCGACCGCGGCGAGGAGGCGCGCACGCTCGCCCAGCTCGATCATGCGCACGTCGTGCGGGTCCATGACCAGCGGCGGCTGCCGCCCGTCGCAGGACGGCCGGCCGTGCGGCTGATCTACGAGCAGTTTCTGCCCGGTGGCACGCTCGCGCAGGTGGTCGAACGCGTGCGACGCACGCCGGCCCGCGACCGCACCGGGGCGATCCTCGTCGAGGCGGTCCGCGAGGCGACCGCCGGGTCCGGGCTGGGGCTGGCGACCGACTCGCCGGCGCTCGCGAGTCTCGCCCGCATGCCCTGGTCGGTCGTGGTCGGCCGCATCGGTATCCAGCTCGCCGACGCGCTCGCCCATGCGCACGCGGCGGGGGTGTTGCACCGCGACGTGAAGCCCGCCAACGTGCTGCTCGGTGCCGACGGCACGGCGCACCTCGGCGACTTCAACACCAGTTCGTTCGCCGGTCACCCGTCACACGGGCCGGCGGCCTACTTCGGCGGCAGTCTTGCCTACATGTCACCCGAGCATCTCGAAGCGTTCGATGCGCGTCATCATCGGTCGGCGGACGATTTGGACGGGCGCACCGACCTCTTCTCGCTCGCGGTCCTGCTCGTCGAACTCCTCACCGGGCGGCGCCCGTTCCCCGATCGGCCGACCGCGGGCGATGTGTCGCTGGCCATCGGTGAGATGCTCGCGCTGCGGCAGCGGGACGACGTGAGGGTCGAGATCGACCCATCCGATCGGACGGCTGGCGCGCGCGCCGACGTCCTGCGCGGGTGCCTCCGTGCAGACCGGACGGCGCGACCAGTGGATGGCGTGGAACTCGCCCGTCAGCTCGCGCTCGTGGGCCAGCCGCGGGCCAGAGGCCTGCTCGCGTCGCCGCGTGGAGGATGGCGTCCGTTCGCGCGGCGGCGGCCCTTCGAGGCGGCCACCGTCTGCATGGTCGTGCCCAACCTCCTCCTCGCGATCGCCAACAACCTGCACCAACGGCGGATTCTCGACGCCTTCTACGCGCGTGCCGATCTCGTCACCGGCCACGCGGCAGCCGTCACCGCGTTCTACGTGGCCGTGGGGATCGTCAACCTGATCGCGTTTCCGTTCGGCGCATGGATCGGGTGGCGGATCATGGCGGGAATCGTGCGCCGGCTGCAGGGCCGCACCCCCGGCCTCGATGCGCCCGCGCTCGAGCGGCTGCGGCGGCGGAGCCTGTCCTTCGCCGACCGCATGACCTGGATCGCGGTCGGACTGTGGATCGCCTGCGGGGTGGGCGGCGCCCTGCTGTTCACCGTGCAGGCGGGCGTGCCGCCGCTGCCGATGTGGCTGCTGTTCCTGCAGTCGTCGTTCGTCTGCGGGCTGATGGCTGCCGCGTACACGTTCTTCCTGATGACTCTGCTGGTGCTCCGATCCATCTACCCGGCGCTGCTCGACCCGCGTCGCGACCACGACGACGAGGTGGAACTCGCCGCCGTCAGCCGCCGCAGCGGCTGGTACCTCCTGATGGCGGGCGGCGCCCCGCTCGTGACGATGGCGCTGATGTTTCTGCTCGGCTCCGACGACCGGCCGGCCCTCGTGCTGCTCACGTTGGCCGGTCTGGTGGGCCTGGCGTTCAGCTTCTGGGCCTACGGTGAGATCGCCGCCGACGTGACGGCCCTGATCGCGGCGGGTCGGGCGGCCGAGGGGATCGCCCCCGCCAGCCGGGGCCGGGGGGTGGGTCGCGGAAACGAGTCCACGCGGCGGTAACGTTTTCTCCGCGGCCGCGCTTCACAGAGTGTCGGGACGATTCGTCAGGGGAATCGGCCCGGCACCCGAGGAGCCCGCCCATGTCGCCCGTCCGTCCATTCCCACCGCAGCGACGGTTTCGTCAGTCCGCCGCCCCCAGGCACGCGGCACGCCGCCGAGTCACGCTCGCCGCGGAACGGCTTGAATCTCGTCTCGCCCCCGCCGGCCTGGTCAGCGTGGCGGTCAGCGGCGATGTGCTCACCGTCACCGGCGATCACGACGCCAACGCCGTCGGGATCCGTCGCGGAGAAGACGGATTCCTGTCCGTCGTCGCGCTGCAGCAGGAGCCGTTCGTCACCGCCATTCGCGGACCGGATGGCGTCGTGGGGGACGGGACGACGCTCCGCACGCCGATTCGAGAGATTCGGGTGAGGATGGCCGGCGGCGACGACGTGGTGGAACTGGGTACCCTCAACGGGGGGGGAGTGCCCGCCACGACGCCATCCGGTCCGCGAATGGCGGTGACGAACGGCTCCTGCTGCAGCGCGACGACGGACAGGAATCCGTCTTCTCCGCGACGGATCCCGACGGCGTTGGCGTC
>JBJTBO010000283.1:0-7780 GCA_046091445.1 Planctomycetaceae bacterium
AGCAGGTGGACGCCTTCGAGCAGCTGTGGCAGTTCGCGACCCAGGACACCGATCCCAAGGCCTTCGAGCCGCTGCGTACCCCGATCATGGAGGCGGCGGCCGCGTTTCGGGAGCGGAAGGCGGCGGCGGACGTGCCCCAGCGCCAGGCCGTGATCGATCTCGCGAGCCGCGCGTGGCGGCGTCCCCTGACCGCCGCCGAGCGCGCGACGCTCGGCGCGTTGCCGCCCCGCACCATGCTCGTCCGCGTGCTCACCTCGCCGCATTTTCTCTACCGAGCCGAAGCCGTTCCCGACACGACCGGCCCCGTGAACGACCACGAACTGGCGACGCGGCTGAGTTATTTCCTCTGGTCGTCGCTACCCGACGCCGAGCTGCGGGAATTGGCCGACGCGGGAGCGCTCCGCGACCCGGACGTGCTCGCGGCGCAGGCCCGCCGGATGCTCCGGGACGACAGGGTGCGGCGGCTGGCCACGGAGTTCGGCTGCCAGTGGCTCCACGTCCGTGACGTGGCGACCCTCGACGAGAAGAGTGCCCGGCACTTCCCCGAGTTCACGTCGCTGCGTGCCGATATGCAGGAGGAGGTGGTGCGGTTCTTCGTCGATCTCTTCGCGAACGACCGTGACGTGCTCTCGCTCGTCGCGGCGGACCACACGTTCGTCAACGGCCCGCTCGCGCGGCATTACGGCCTCGCCGTGGAGGGCGAGGACTGGCGGCGCGTGGACGGACTGCACGCCGCCGGCCGCGGGGGCGTGCTCGGCTTCGCTGCGACGCTCGCCAGGCATGCCGGGGCGTCACGCACGAGCGCCATCCTCCGGGGCACATGGCTCTCGGAGACGGTGCTCGGCGAGCGGCTGCCCAAGCCGCCGAAGGATGTCCCGGTGCTCCCGGAGGAGCCTCCCGCGGGGCTCTCCGAGCGGCAGCTCGTCGAGCGGCATTCGAGCGACCCTCGCTGCGCCGGGTGCCATCGGCGGATCGACCCCTGCGGCTTCGCCCTCTAGGGTTTTGACGCGATCGGCCGGGCCCGCGCCGCCGACACCACCACGACGCTGCCCGATGGCACGGCGGTCGACGGGCTCGCGGGCCTGCGTGACTACCTCGTGAACCAGCGCCGTGACGACGTGCTGCGGCAGTTCGCCCGCAAACTGCTCGGCTACGCACTCGGCCGGAGCGTCCAACTTTCCGACGAGCCGCTCATCGACACGCTCGTCCAGTCCCCGGGGCATCGCGCCGCCGACCTCGTGGAACTCGTCGTCAGAAGCCCCCAGTTCCGCACCGTCCGCGGCCGATCGTCGGCCGACGGCGGCGCCCCGTAGGATCGTAGTCCACCCCGGAGCGTCTCCCCATGCACCAGCACCTCCTCGGCCGCCGCCTCTTCCTGCGCGGCGCGGGCGTCACGATGGCGTTGCCGTGGCTCGAGTCGCGCACCGTCTGGGGCGACCTGCCGGCGGGACCGGAACCGGCGAGCGGGCCGCCCCTGCGGCTCTGCGTGACGTTTTCGGGGAATGGCTTTCACTCAAAGGAGTGGTGGGCGCGGGGGGCGGGCCGCGAGATGGAACTCGGCCGCGTCCTCGAGCCGCTCGCCGAGTTTCGCGAGCGGCTGCTCTTCCTCGGGGGCCTGTATCACGCGGAAGCCCGCAAGGGAAACATCCACAGCTCGCAGACCGGCAACATGCTCTCGGGCGCGCCGATCGCCTCGGGGGGCACGATCCGGTCGGGGACGAGCTTCGATCAACTGCTCGCAAAGGCCCATGGCCGCAGCACGAAGGTGCCGAGCCTCGTGCTCGGCTGCGAGCAGTCGAACCCGTCGGTGCACAAGAACTACAGCATGCTCTACAGCTCGCACATCTCGTGGAGCTCGCCGACGACGCCCGTGCCCTTGGAGCTCTATCCGGCGCTCGCCTTCGACCGGCTCTTCAAGGACGAATCGTCCCCGGAAGACCGCAGCGTGCTCGACGCCGTGCTCGGGGACGCAACCGACCTGAGACGGTCGATCAGCGCGGGCGACCGCGTGAAGCTCGACGAGTACCTCGAGAGCGTCCGCGACGTGGAGCGGCGGATCGAGGCCGCCGGCAGCCGGGGTGAGCTCCAGGGCTGGCGGCCCACGCTCGCCGCGCCGACCATCGACCGGCCGGCCGACGGCATTCCGCAGGACATCGGCGAGCACATGCGGCTCATGATCGACATCCTCGTGCTCGGATTCCAGACCGACACGACGCGGATCGCCACGCTCAAGCTCAACAACGACCACAGCGCCCTGCGGTTCCCGAACCTGCCGAGCGTGCAGCACCCCGGACACGGCATCGATTCCATGATCCACCACCTCCTTTCCCACAGCGACGGGGAGGACTGGCTCGCCGTGAACCGTTTCTTCATGGAGCAGGTGGCCTACCTGGCACGGCGGCTCGACGCGGTCCGGGAGGGGGACCGCACGCTGCTGGACGGCACGCTGCTCATGCACTGCTCGAGCATGATGGCCGGCGCGAAGCACGATAATGACCGGCTGCCGGTGATCGTGCTCGGCGGCCGTGCAGCCGGCCTCGAGGGGGGACGGGTGCTCGACTACGCGCAGGCCGGCGAGCGGCAGCTCTGCAGGCTCTACCTGTCGCTCATGGCGAAGATGGGCGTCGTGCTCGACACCTTCGGCGACGCCACCACGCCGCTGGCGGAGGTGTGAGCCGCGCCGCCCGCCGCGCACGGGCGCATCATGCCGCCCGAGGACGCCCGGGCGCGCTTCACCGCGGCGTGGTTCTGGCACTTTGGGCGATCGATTCGCCCTTTCTTTCGGAGCTGTTGATCATGAGCCTATCCTTCCTGCTGGCGTGTCGCGTCGGCATCCTCATGGCCTTCGCCATGGCGGTCGTCGCCAGCACGACCGCGAGCGCGGCAGCGTCGGCTGCCGAGCCCGCCGCGGCCCGCACGCTGCGGCACGTCGTGCTCTTCAAGTTCAAGGACTCCTCGACCCCCGCCGACGTCGCCCGCATCGTCGAGGCCTTCCGCGGATTGCCGCAGCGGATTCCGGTGATCAAGGGATTCGAGTGGGGCACAAACGTGTCGCCCGAGGGCAAGGCGGAGGGCTTCACGCACTGCTTCTTCGTGAGCTTCGCGACGGAGGCCGACCGCGACGCCTATCTGCCCCACCCGGCCCACAAGGAGTTCGTCGGGATCGTCGGACCGCACGTGGACAAGGTCTGCGTCGTCGATTACTGGACGCAGCCCTGACGCGAGGGCGTCACGCACGGGGCGGCTCCCCACCGTCGCGAGGCGCCACCGACGCGTTCACAGCCGAGGCAATTCGATTCATCGCCGCGATCGCGTCGATGGTCGACAGCAGTGGGGCGATCATGCGGAGAGCTTCGCCGCGAGCCACGCCTTGTAGCCGCCCACCATGTTGTGCACGTCACGGCGACCCAGCTTCTGCAGCAGGCTCGCGGCGATCGCCGAGCGATAGCCTCCTTCGCAGTGCACGACCACCGGCCGGCCAGCCGGAATCTCACCGATCCGTTCGTCGAGATGGGTGAGGGGAATGTTGAGACTCCCGGCGACGTGCCCCCCTGCGTGCTCCGCCTCGCTCCGCACGTCCACCACGATCGGCGTCGCACCGGCGTCGGGCCGTTTCCCGGCGAGCCATTCGGCCAGGGCTGGCGCGGTGATCCGCTCCGTGCGCTCCACGAGGTCGTCGCGGACAGCCAGCGCGCTCATGCCGCCGGCGAGGTAGCCCGCGACGTTGTCGAAGCCGATGCGGCCGAGCCGCATCACGGCCTCGGCTGCGGGATCGTCGCCTCCGCCCAGCCCACCTTCCTCCGCGATCACGATGATCGGCTTGTCGTGGGCAAGCATCGATCCAGCCCACGTGGCGTACTTCCCGGAGAGCGCGATGTTGAGCGCCCCACGCAGGTGGCCTCCTTCGAAATCGATGCCGTCGCGGACGTCGAGCAGCTGGCCGCCCGACTTCACGAGCGCGAGCACCTCGTCGAGCGACAGGGGCTTGAGCGTCTTCTCCATCGCTGCATCGAGCGACGCCCGCTCCTTGCGGTTGAGGATCGCGTCGTGCACGAAGTAGTCCGGCGCCTCCGGTTGATCGGCCGTGACGATCGCCTTGAACGCCTCTCGGCTCATCGGCTGCAGGGCGTAGTTGAACCTCTTCTGCTCGCCGATGGTGGAGACGGTCTCCTTCGACAGGCTCTTGCCGCACATGCTGCCCGCCCCATGGGCCGGATACACGAGCGTGGCGTCGGGGAGCTTCACGAGCTTGTTCGTGACGCTGTCGTAGAGCATGTCGGCCAGTTCATCGGCGGTCACGCCGATGCTCCCCAGGAGGTCGGGCCGGCCCACGTCGCCGATGAAGAGCGTGTCGCCGGTGAGCACGGCCAGCGGCTCGGTGCGGCTCTTCGCCAGGTCGTAGACGAGGATCGAGATGCCCTCAGGCGTGTGGCCCGGCGTCTCGATGACCTCGAGCTTCACGTCGCCGAACTCGACCACGTCGCCGTCCTTCATCTTCACACAGGCGAACTCTGCCTCCGCCCGCCGGCCGAGATGGATCGTCGCCCCGGCCCGGTCGCGCAGCTCGATGTGGCCGGCGATGAAGTCGGCGTGGAAGTGCGTGAGGAAGACGTGCTTGATCGTGTAGCCACCGGCCCTGGCGTCGGCGAGGTACTGGTCGATGTCGCGCTGGGGATCGACCACCGCGGCCGTCTTCGTCTTCTCGTCGGTGATCATGTACGACGCATGCGACAGGCAGGCGAGGTAGTACTGCTGGATGTTCAAGGGTCGTCTCCGCTGGTGGCGCGCGAACGGGAGGCCGGGCCGTCAGTTGCCGACGGCAGCGGGGAAGCCGGCCTTCACGAGCTGTGGATAGCCGGGCTTGATCGCTCGGACGTCGTATCCGAGCGGCTTGAGCATCGCGGCGGCCTCGGCGCAGCGGCCGCCGGCGAGGCAGTAGCAGTAGATGATCTTGTCCTTGGGCAGGATCTTCGCGAGCTCCTGCGGGGTCATGCCACGCTCCAGCGTGCTCAACGGGAGCAGGCCAGCGCCGGCAAGGTGGCCCTGCTGCCACTCCTCGGGCTCCCGCACATCGATGATCACGGCCTTCTGCTCCTTCACGGCCTGCTTCACCACGTCGAGCGAGTCCTTCGTGTGTTCGGCGTTCGCGACACCAAACGCCGAGCCGAGTGCGAGCCCGAGCAGGATGGCGCGGGAGCGGGTGGTGACCGTGCGACACGCCCCGCCCGACACCTGGTTCCACGGCATGCGGGCGATCAGCATCGCCATGCCGCAGGTGTCGGTGATCCCGGCGAACACGAGGCCGCAGCCCACGAAGCCGGCCAGGCCCGCGCCGATCGCCTGCCAGTTGACCGGGGCCTCGGGCCCGAAGGCGGCCAGTGCCGCTCCGATGGCAACGAGCGATCCGGCGGCGATCCGCACCTGCCGCTCGAGCGACATCGCCTTGCGCCCCCGGACGACCGGCACGCCGGCGGCCTCGCAGGCTGCCGTGCCCCCTTCGACACTGACCACGTCGCTGAGGCCCGCCGCGAGCAGTTTTTCACACGCCTTCTGGCTGCGCGTGCCGGACTTGCACACGAAGTAGACGGGTCCGGCCCCGGCGAGCGACGTCACGGCCTGCGCATCGAGCCGGTCGAGGGGAATGTTGTGCGCGAAATCGACGTGCACTTCGCCGAACTCGGCGGGTGTGCGGACATCGATGAGCGTGACCTTGTCGCCCCTGCGGCGCAGGTCGGCGAGCGTCGTGGGGGAAATCGTCGCAACCATGGAAGGGTCCTCCGGGTCAAGGAAACGAAGCATACGGATCGTTATATCGTGATGTGTCGATATTTGTGAAACGCATGATGGAAAATTGGTAGGCGGGAAACTCCTAGACGGAAACCCCGACTCGCCGCGATTTCGCGCCGCCGAAGCGGGACTCGATGCAGGCCATGATGCTGGCGAGATGGGGCTCGGCGATCGTGTAGTAGACACACCGTCCTTCCTTTTCCACTCCCAGAAAGCCACACCGCTGCATCAATCGCAGGTGCTCGGACGCCATGTGGCTCGGGATCTCGCAGGCCTCGGCCAGCTCGCCCACCGTGAAGCGGCCGCCGAGCAGCATCTGCACGATCCGAAGCCGATGGGGATGGGCAAGGGCCTTCAGGCACTCCGCTGCCTGACCCAGGCTCTCGAGGCTCGTGAGTTTCGGCAGACGGACGGGCTTGCGCTTCGTGTCGACCATGACGACAGACCTGACGGAGGAGGGGCTGGAGGCCCGAACTCCCGCTGCCACTCCCAGCATCCGCCAATCATATCGACGTATTCCGATATGTCAATAAGTTTTTCCGGCGGACCAGAACGTGGCTCAGAGGATCGCGATGGCTCGGCCGATCGCAGCGACATGCACCGCGGCCAGTACTGTCCGAGTGCGGTGCCAGCGTATTGCAGCCCTCCGAAGGCATGTCGGCGGCCAGGGGGCGGAAGCCGGCCGGGCGCTCGCAAAGGCCTCCTTGCCCCCGGGGCGGCAGGCGTTCATAACCACGGAACAGGATTCCCGGACGTGCCGCTGCTGCCGTCTCTGCACTCTGCCGTCATTCCCTCGCTTCCGTTCGGAGCCTTACGGAGGATCGGATGCACATGAATCCGCCATACGCGAGCGTCCGGACGAATCGGACGATGCGATGAACAACGACTCGATCGATCCCGTCGGCAGGCTTTCGGCCCGTGACCGGGTGCGACGTGCCCGCGCCCGCACGATGAGCCCTGCGCAGCGGCTCGAGGCCATGCGGCACCTTTTGGCCCGGTCGCGGGAGATTCTGGAACGCAGCCCCGCGGGGCTCGCGCACTTCCGGCGTCGCAACTTCTCGATTCGCGCAGTCGGCCGGACCTCCGGGATGGATGTCCATGACTCCTGACTTCCGCCTCTTCGACGTGCTCACTCGGCACGGCGTGCCATTCGTCGTGGTGGGCGACCATGCGGTGAATTTCCACGGCTTCATTCGCGGCACCGAAGACACGGACGTGCTGTGGATCCGCTCGCCAGCCGCCGAGGTGAGCCTGCGAGGGGATCTGGAAGAGCTCGCCGCGGAATACATCGGCGATGAGATCGACCCCGCGACCGGGATCGAATCGACCCATCGCGTCACGGAGGCGTTCATCCGTGACGAGCGACTGATGATGCTCTGCACGAACGCGGGCTTCCTCGACCTGTTCGATTACGTCCCCGGCTACCCCGCCGTGTCCGTACGCACCGTGTGGGAGACCAGCATCGACCTCGACGGCGTTCGCTTCGCATCTCTCGAGTGGCTGCGGAAACTGAAGCAGGCCGCAGGCCGCCCCAAAGATCTGCTCGACCTGGAGCAGCTGCCCCCCGTCGGGGACGGCCCGACCGATCGCTGAGGCGAGGCAGCGGGCGGGACGACCGCCCGCCCGTGCCGGCCGAGTCCGTCAGAGCGCCGCTCATCGCATTCCCAGGGGCGGTGTCGCTCTGAGTCGCGAACGTGCAGGAGACGGTTTGCCCCGGGCCCGCCCCCTCGCCGCCACCGGCGGATCTGCCGCTTACCGCGTTCTCGATCACGAATCACCCGTCAGCCGGCTGGCTCGAGGCCACGCAGCGTGCCGGTGCTGCTCGAGAACGAGTCGACCTCCACCCCGAGATCCCGGAGCATCGTGAGGTAGAGGTTCGCCAGAGGCACGCCGTCAGCCTCGGCGAACGCGAGATGCCCGCCGTGCCGCAGCCTCCCACCGGCCAGGATGATCGGGAGATTGCGCGTGCTGTGCGAGTTGGCGTTGCCGAGGC
>JBJTBO010000284.1:0-3813 GCA_046091445.1 Planctomycetaceae bacterium
CCTCCACCCAGTTACCTGGACAAGAACCTGAATCTTGCGCGTCTGCCAATTCCGCCACTCGGGCGAGTGGGTCGTCCGAATCCGATCCTACCAGCCTGCCACGCCGATGGAAGTGGCCGCCATGCACCACCCGAGCAGCCGCCGTCCCGCCTGCGCCAGCGACGGGCGGACAACTACTCCACGGTGACGCTCTTCGCGAGGTTTCTCGGCTTGTCGACGTCGCAGCCACGGAGCACGGCGATGTGATACGCGAGCAGCTGGAGCGGGATCGCCGCCACGATCGGCTGGAGAAAGTCGGGGGCCTCGGGCACCTCGATGACATCGTTGACCAGCGCCCGCACGCGGTCGTCACCCGGACCGCAGACGGCGATCACCGGCCCCTTGCGGGCCCGGATCTCCTCGACGTTCAAGAGCACCTTCTCGTACACCGCCCCCTGCGGGATGAGAAACACGCTCGGCGTCGCCTCGTCCACCAGCGCGATCGGGCCGTGCTTCATCTCGGCCGCCGGATAGCCCTCGGCATGGATGTAGGAGATCTCCTTGAGCTTGAGGGCGCCCTCGAGGGCGAGCGGGAAGCTGTACTGGCGACCGAGGTAGAGGAACGTCGAGGCATCACGATAGGTGGCGGCGATGCGGCGCACGTCGGCATCGCACGCGAGCGCCCGCGACACAAGGTCCGGCAGCTCCTCCAGCGACTCGATGAACCGCCGGCCCTGCTCGTAGCTCATGTGCCGCAGCCGGCCGAAGGCGAGCGCGAGCATCGCGAGCACGACGCACTGGCTCGTGAAGGCCTTCGTGCTCGCCACGCCGATCTCGGGACCGGCGTGGAGATAGACGCCGCCGTCGGCCGCGGTGGCGATCGAACTCCCGACGACGTTGCAGATCGCGAGCGTCGGATGGCCCTTGCGCTTCATCTCGCGGAGGGCCGCGAGCGTGTCGGCCGTCTCGCCCGACTGCGTGATCGCGAAGAGGAGCGTGCCGTCGTCGAGCGGCGGGTTGCGGTAGCGCAGTTCGCTCGCGTACTCCACCTCCACCGGCAGCCGCGCGAACTCCTCGATGAGGTACTCCCCGACGAGCGCCGCATGCCAGCTCGTGCCGCAGCCCGTCAGCACGATGCGATTCACCCGCTGGAGCTGCCGGGCCGTGAGATTGAGCCCGCCGAACACGGCCGTCGCGTCGTCGATCGACAGGCGGCCCCGCATGGCGGCACGGATCGACTCGGTCTGCTCGTGGATCTCCTTGAGCATGAAGTGGGGATAGCCACCGAGGTCCACGTCGGCCGCCGTGATGTCGAGCGGCAGCACCGCCGGCTCCACGCGGCCCGCGTCCCGATGGCTGATCCGCAGCGCGTCGGCGGTCACCACGGCGAGCTCGTGGTCGGCGAGGTACACGATGCGGTCGGTGCGGCCCGCGAGCGGGCTGGCGTCGCTGGCGACGAAGTGCTCCCCGTCGCCCACGCCCACGACGAGCGGGCTGCCGCAACGGGCCGCGACGACGAGGTCGGGCCAGTCGCGGAAGAGCACGAGCAGGCCGTACGTGCCGCGCAGCTGCGCGACCGCCTCGCGCACGGCGCCGAGGCACGGCGCGGCGAGGCGTGAGACCGCGTCGCCGGCGCCGGCACGCTCCGATGCGTCCTCGGCCGCGGACGAGCCGGTGGACGCGCGTGCCCGCTGCAGGCAGGCATCGATGAGGTGGCCGATCACCTCGGTGTCGGTTTCGGAGCGAAAGGCGTAGCCCTCCGCCTCGAGCGCCGCGCGCAGCGCATGGCAGTTCTCGATGACGCCGTTGTGCACCACCGCCACGCTCGCCGCCGCCGGCGCTCCGCCGCCTCCGAGGTGCGGATGGGCGTTGGCGTCGGTGGGGCCGCCGTGCGTCGCCCAACGCGTGTGCCCGATGCCGATCGACCCGCCCGGCACGTCGGATCGGGCGAGCGCCTCGAGCCGCGCCAGACGGCCCGCCGCCTTTCGCACCTGCATCCGTCCGGATGCGTCGAGCGTCGCGAGGCCCGCCGAGTCGTAGCCGCGGTATTCGAGCCGCCGCAGCCCCTCGAGGATGACCTCGCTGGCACCACGAAAACCGACATAGCCCACGATGCCGCACATGGTTCGCACTCCGTCGCGCCCGGCCGTGGCACACGCCGCCGACCGCGGCGCCGATCTGGGATTGACGCCCGCGGGGCTGGCTGCGGAGCATACCAGTCCAGTTCACCCGGACAGGATTCCCATGAACGCCCTGCACCCTCGCGTGCCATGCCGGCCGAGACGCCTTCCCGCCGCCGCCATCGTGTGCGTGATCTCCGCCGTCGGCTGGTCGGAGGTCCGCGCCCAGCTGCAGATCACCTCCGGCCAGGCCGAACTGCAGACCGTCGTCAGCGCGCGGCAGGCGCTCGACGAGTTCTCCGACCTCAAGATCGAGTCGATCCCTCCGGCGCTGCTCGGCAGTGCCTCCGGCGTCGCGATCTTCCCGAACATGATCAAGGGCGGATTCATTCTCGGAGTGAATTACGGGAAGGGCGTGCTGCTCGCTCGCCGGCCCGACGGCTCGTGGAGTCCGCCGCTCATGGTGACGATGGGGGGCGGCAGCCTCGGCTTTCAGGCGGGCCTGCAGGCAGCCGACATCGTGCTGGTCTTCGCCACGCCCCGCAGCCTCCAGGGCATGCTCGCCGGGCAGAAGGTGACGCTCGGTGCCGACGCATCGGTCGCGCTCGGGCCGATCGGCCGGCAGGCGAACGCTGCCACCGACGCGCGGATGGGAGCCGAGATCTACTCCTACGCGCGCAGCCGCGGGCTCTTCGCCGGCGTGTCGTTCAACGGGGCGAGCCTCGCCGCCGACCCCAACGCCAATGCCATGCTCTACGGGCGCTTCAACGTCACGCCCCAGGAGGTGTACGAGGCCCGCGGGCTCGCGTTTCATCCGGAGGTCGAGCAGCTGATCGAGGATCTCGCGGCACGGGCCCGCCCCGCCGCGACCACCGTCGCCAACGCGCCCGCCTCACCGCAGCCGGTCGCGACTCAGCCCGTGCCGGCTTCCCTTCAGCCGATCGCCCGTCCCGGAGCGCCCGCCGCGACGGCGCCCGCCGTGACTCCCGCCCCCGCGTCGACGCCCCCGGTCGTGGCGGCGCCGCCGCTCGTGCCCATACGGTAAGCACGCATGGGGAAGGGATGAAGGACGCACCGGGGAGGCGGAGCCGAGCCGCACAAGGGGCATCGATGCCGCGCGGGAAGCAGCCGTCGCCACGAACACGCAGCCGGAGCGCGGCTCCCTCGATCGCGACGCGATCGAGCCCGCGCTGGACGTTCCTGACGAATCACTTCCACGTGCTCATCCTGCTCGCGCAGGATTCGATGCTCGTGATCCGCGAGGTGGCCGACCGGGTCGGGATCACGGAGCGCGCCGTGCAGCGGATCATCACCGAACTCGAGGACGGGGGATTCCTCGAGCGGGAGAAAGTCGGGCGACGCAACCGCTACCGGATCCGGGCGAATCAGCCGCTCCGCCACCCGATCGAGGCCCATCACACGGTCGGCGAACTCATCGCTCTGGTCGCTTCCCGCTAGTCTTCGGGCGCGCGCCCGGACCGGGCATGATGCCCTCGGGCACGGGGGCGAGCAGCGATGTCCACGATGTCGCCGCACCGATGCGGTCGAGCGACGTGTCGGCGGCCCGCAGTTCCGCGTCGGCCTTCCAGAACTCCTGGCGGGCGGCGATCTCGACCAAGTCTGCGTCGAATCGCGCCTGTTCGCGGAGCGTAACCCGGAGGATGTCGCTGCGGCCGAGGCGAAACTGCTCCCGCTCGGCCTCGGCCACGAGCTT
>JBJTBO010000285.1:0-3370 GCA_046091445.1 Planctomycetaceae bacterium
TTCGTCACGACGGTCGGAGGCACGAAACTGCCGATGCCGGCGAGCCGGAATCCGACGGCACGGCCGAACCGGGATGGCCGCGGCGAAGTGAGAATGTCGGACATCGATGCGGCCGGAGTCTCGCGGAGGCCGTGATCCTATCGTGACCCGGGAGACTCGACCAAAAGGCCGATCGAACGGCGGGGCACCGGCTCACGAGGACGGCGCACCGATGACGGTCACTCCTTCGGCGGCGCCGCGTCCGCCGCCTTCTTCTGCACGACCGCCGCTCGATCGAGACGGATCTTTCCGTACTCGTCGTCGCCGACGACGTAGTACCAGTCGGCAAAGCGATTGTTGAGCTCGCGCACCCGCTTCTTCGCCGCCTCGACCTTGCCGTCGTACTCCTCCTGGCGGCGGCGATTCTCGCGCTCGACGCGGCGCCGCTCTTCCAGCGCCGCCTGGGCCTTCGCCTCCGCCTCGTCCGCCTTGCCTGCGGCGTCGTTTCCCTTCTCCTTCGGGCCTGGGTCGGCGGGCGTCGCAGGCTTGGCCTCCTCCGGGCCATCGGCGGCGGAGTCCGTGTCGGCATCCTTCGTCGCGGTCGCGTCGGCGGCCGGCTTCGCCGCGTCTTGCGCGGGGGCCGTCCCATCCGCCCCGGGAGCGGCTTCGTCGTCGGCCGCCGCGGCCTCATCCGCCACCGCGTCGGCGTCGATCTCGTCCTCGTCGGCCGCGTCTCCGTCGGCCTTCGATGGCGCAGCCGCGTCGCTCGCAGCCGGAGCGTCCGCGGGCTTCGGCGCCGCCGCCGGCTCACCCCCGTCCTTCTTCTCGTCAGGCTTCTTCTCGTCAGGCTTCTTCTCGTCAGGCTTCTTCTCGTCAGGCTTCTTCTCGTCAGGCTTCTTCTCGTCAGGCTTGGCGTCGTCGGCTGGCACGGACGGCACCTCGGGCAGCGGGTCGATGACCGGCTTCTCGAGAAGATCCTCGTTGAAGCGGGCCATCACGAAGAGGTAGCGGCCCGTCTTGCCCTCCTGCGTCTCCTTCGTGGCCGAGTCGTCGCCCGTGCCGTCGGCGGATACCGCGGTGCCGTTTCCGAATCGCAGGAGATACTCCACGCCGTCCTTCATCCCGACGACCGTCTCGCCGTTGCTCGAGAGAATCTCCCCGGACTGGAACGGAAAGAATCCGCGCTGGGCCAACGAGGCCACCGCCTCGCGGTCGCCGGTGAACGACTCCTCGGCCTTCAGATCCCCGCTGAGACCCGCGGGCTTCCTCGCGACGTCGACGATCTTCAGGTCGCCGAGCGCGGTCCGCAGGTCGTTGAGCTTGGCCGACGCCAACTCCTCGTCGTCGGCGAGCTGTTCCTCGCGCGGCTTGTTGTCCTCGCCGAAGCCCTCGAGCCGCACGAGCGACCACTTTGCGCTCTTGTCGTCGTACGCGACGTCGATCCGGGCCCGACGATCCTGCGAAACGCGGAGTCGGCCGCTCGCCTCGTCCACACCGAACGAGCAGGTGGAGTCGTCGATCGTCACCCGCCGTACGTCCCACGGAGAGAGCCGCAGCAGGTCCTTCTCGATCCAGTCGTCGAACTTCGTCGTGAACTTCGACGTGTCGAGCTCCACGCGATAGACGGGGTCCTGCCCGGCCTTCCGCACGAATCGCAGTGGCCGGCTGCCGGACGCATCTCCCGCACCACGACGCTTGTCCTCCTTGCCGATCACGAGCCGGGCGAGCCGGTTGCCGGCTGCGTCACGAATCTCGACGAGCCTGCCGACGCCGGTCATGCCCGGCTGGATCTTCTCGGGGTCCGGCTCGATCACGCCGTAGGTCTCGTGGTCTCCGGGAGACGTGCTGACGCTGTCGAGGATGGGCCGATCGACGAGCTCGGTCGCCGCGGCCGCCAGCTGCTCCTTCGCGTCGGCGGGGTAGTTGTCGTGGGACGGCAGGACCCACACGCCGTCCGACTGCACGACCTTGAACGGCTTCAACGTCGCCAGTTCGTCGTCGTACGACACGATCGACAGGCTGCCCGCCTTCGACGCGTCCGACAGCTCCGGGAAGAGCACGCGGGCCGACTCCGGCTCGATCTTCGCCGTCCGGAACCGCGGCTGCACGAGCCACCCTGCCAGGAGCAGCGCCGCGCCCACCCCGACGAACGTGCCGGTCCGACGCAGCCTCTCCCGACCGTCGGCCCCGCTGCCCTGCCCTTCCGAATCGTGGTGCATGGACGTGCTCATCGTTTGCCTGATCCTCTCCTCACTGCGTCGTCATCGGAGCCTGGACTTCGCCACGCCCTCGCGCTCCAGGGCGCGGCGCCGGAAGAACACGAAGAACGCCACGACGAGCGGCGGAATCGGCGGCAGGAGCACGGCCAACCATTTCTGCCGATCCTGTTCACGCCGAATCTGTGCCTCGAGCTTCCGCTCGACGGCGTCCACCTGCCCGTCCCGCTTGCGTCGCAGCTGCTCGATCTTGGTGTCGAGCCGCCGCTGGGCGAGCCGCTGGCTGCTGGCGAGCTGCTGGATCGCCTGCATCGCCGCCTGCGGATTCGCGTCGCCCTGCGACTCGAGGTCGCGGATCTTTTGTTCGAAGGCCCCGACCTCCTTCTGCATGGAGTCGTTGGCCTCGCGCTCCGCCCGGTCGAACTCGGAGATGAACGACTGCCGCTCGGCCTCGGCCTGTTCGCGGGAGGCGGCGACGGCGTCCTCGATCCGCTCGAGCGTGCGGTGCTTCGGCTTGCGCTTGCGGATGTCCACGAAACGCTCGTCGCCGGCAAGCTCGTCGAGGATGTTGAGCACGAACTCCACGTTGTCGAAGTCGAGGCCGAACACCTCGTCGGGCCGCGTCCGCAGCCCGAAGATCCGGCCGTCGAGCAGATCGATGTCCGCGACGATCACGGCCCGCACCGGCTTCGACGGCCCCGCCTCGCCGGCGGCCTGCCCGTCGCCCTCCGGAGCCGCCTGCGCCGCCCGCTCGATGCGTGCCGCCAGCACCATCGACTCGTCCGCCTGCTTCTCGAAGATCCGCAACTGCCGCATGTCGCCACGATTGCCGACCACGCGGTCGACCTCGATCGTGCCGGTGCGGTTGGCGACCGTGCGCACCAGCGGCGTGAACGTCACCTCCGCGCGCCCCTGCCGCTCGATGCCGCCGGGGAACGGGAAGAGCACCTCCTGCAGGCCGGCCGTGATCCGCTCCGCCTCGTTGCAGCCCGCCTGACCGCCACCGCCGTCGATCGTCGCGTCGATGAAGACGAACTCGCTCGGAAGCTCGAGCTTGAGGTGCGGGTTGTAGTCCTGGGAGACGACGAACGGGGCGGCGCCCATCTGGCCCATCGCCGGCCGGCCGCCGCCGGAGGCGAGCCGCACGCCGAGCGCCTGCCAGAGTTCGTCGAGGT
>JBJTBO010000286.1:0-3601 GCA_046091445.1 Planctomycetaceae bacterium
CGCGGCACCGCTGCCGCTCGTTCCTGCAGAGGGCACCGCGGCGGACCTGCGGGCGGCGCTCGACCGTGGCGAGGCGGCGGCGGGCACGATGCTCGCCCGGCGCACCGGCATCCAGCCGGGGGACGAGGTCGTCGTGGAGGCGTTCGGTCGGTCCGTCACCGTCCGCGTCGCCGCGCTCGTGGTCGATTACACCTCGGGCGGGTCGTCGCTCCACGTGCGGCGCGATGTCGGTACGCGGCTCTTCGGCATGGAGGCGGCCGACATCCTGCTCGTCACCGCCGAGCCGGGCCGGGCGGCGACGCTCGCCGCACCGCTCGCGGAGATCGCCCGCGAGTCGTCGTTGCTCGTGCGGTCGTTCGGCGACGTCACGGCGTTCGTCGACACGCTCGTGCGCGGCGTCGTGCGGTCGCTCCAGGCGATCCTCGGACTCGGCTTCGTGGTCGGCAGCCTCGGCGTGGCCAACACCGTCACGATGAGCGTGCTCGAGAAGCGGCGTGCGCTCGGGCTCCTGCGGGCCGTCGGCATGAGCAGCGGCCGGGTGACGCGGATGGTGGTGCTCGAGAGCGTGCTGCTGGGGGCCGCAGGCGGGATCACAGGGATGCTCGCGGGCGTCACGACGGCGCTCTTCATCCAGCTCGCGAGTCAGCCGATGCTCGGCCACCCGATCCGCTTCTCGCTGCGGCCGAGCGTGCTCGTGGGCAACCTCATCGCGGCCCTCGTCGTCACCGCGCTGGCCGCGTGGCTGCCGGCCCGACGCGCCGTGCGGATGGAGCTCCTCGAGGCCATCGCCGCCGAGTGAGACGCCCTCTCCGCTCCCGGATCGCGCCCCTCGGCGAGGCCTGGGCAATCTGCGCAAGGGACGTGCCTCGCCGTACCAGGCATGGCGCCCTGCGAAGATGAAGCGGCTGTCACGACTTTTCCGATGACACCGGTGACGCGGCCGCGTTCCCGCCATGGGTCCCGCTCCGCTCCGGAGGACTCGGGCGTGGGTACCGAATCGACATCGCGATTCGTGACGGCCGTGCTCACGTGGGCCGTGATCGGCGCGCTCGGCACCATGTCCGCCCAGGGCCAGCAGGACCCGTCGGACTCGCGGCGCACAGCGATCATCGAGTTCCCGAACCTCGGGCCGATTCCCGGATCCACCGCGCCCGCGCTCGGTCCCGGCGCCGGAGCCCTCGCCCCCAGCATGGATCCGGAAGGCATCGGCACGGCGATCCCGGGCATCCTCGGCGGCAAGCGCCGTACCGGCATCCTGCCTCGCGGCGGACCGTCCGGCGCCTCGGCATCGACGCTCGCAGCGGCACGGGGCATGAGCGTCCCCGAGGTCCTTCCCGTGCCGGCGGCGCTCGCCGCCGCGGCACCGCCCGTCGCGATCGACTCGTCACTCCTGCGTGACGAGGGTCCGACGGATGGTCTCACGCTCGACGCGGCGATCGAGCGGACGATGCTCGCCAACCTCGATATCCGCGCGCTGCGCCACGAGCTCACGCAGGCCGATGCCGACATCCTCACGGCGGGATTGCGGACCAACCCGCTCGTCTACATGGATTCACAGTTCATCCCGTACGGCTCGTTCAGCGAGGCACGGCCCGGCGGCCCGACGCAGTACGACCTCAACATCACCTACCCGATCGACGTCGCCGGCAAGCGACGGGCGCGGACGGTGGTGGCACGGATGGCCCGCACCGTGCTCGAAGCGCAGTTCCAGGATGTGTCGCGCCGGCAGATCGACACCGTCTGCCGCGCCTTCGTCAACCTGCAGGCGGCCCGCATCGACGCCCTCGCCGCGGCCGCCGCCGTGCGCCGTCAGGAGGCCTTCCTCGCCGAGTGTCGTCGGGCGATGGATCCCGCCGTCCCGCGCACGGCCGACGCGCTCGACCACCTCGCCTTCGCCCTGGCCCGCTCCCGCACCTTGCTCGGCGAGGCCGACGAGGCCTACGAAGACGCGCGGGAAGGGCTCGGCGTGCTGCTCAACCTCCCGCTCGAGGAGACGACGCACGTGGAGCCGCGCGGCGCCCTGCAGAGCCAGATCCCACCGCCACCCCCTGTCGACCGGCTCGTCGAACTGGCACTGCGCTGCCGGCCCGACCTGCGGGCCGCTCGCCTCGGGATCGACCGTGCCGGTGCCGAGATCGCACTCCAGCGGGCGAACCGCGTCGACGACGTCTTCCTCTTCTACGACCCGATCACGATCCAGGACAACAGCCCGTTCGGCAGACAGAGCGCGAGCTCGTGGGCCGTCGGCCTGACGTTCGCGATGCCGATCTTCAACCGCAACCAGGGCAACATCGCCCGCGCGGAGAGCAACCTCGCGCAGACCCGGCTCGAGATGGAGGCGATCGAACGACGGGTCGCAGCCGAGGTGCGGCTGGCGGAACGGGAATACCGGCGTTCCGTCGCGGCCCTCGAGGAATTGGAACGGGATGTCGTGCCGCGTGCGTCCGCGCTCACCCGGCGCAAGACCGCCGAGTTCGCGGCGGGCACGATCGGCATCGACGACTACCAGACGCACCTCGACGCAGCCGGCGAGGTGGGGCAGAGCCTCCGTGACGCGCTCGTGCGTCACCGCAGGGCGGCATTCGACGTCAATGCCGCCGTCGGCCTGCGGATCCTGCCGTGAGGGCCGCGCCCTGAGACGGCGGCCGTCAGAAACCGGACTACTTCCGTCGTTCCGCGAACGCCCAGAGCCCGCCGGCACCGCCGCCCCGCGCGTTGCCCGCGCGTCCCAGGGCCCGGTTGACCACCCGCGACCACCCGGCGATCGAGTTCCATTCCGTGTAGAGGGACACCTCCGCCATCTCCTGCGACGCCGTCGTGGGGAAGTAGATCGACATGCCGCTGGTCCGTCGCTCGTCGGACATCCTCGCGAACACGGCCTCGCCGATCGCAGACACCACCGCGGCGGCGGCGGATCGCGCGTCGGCGCCGAGCGTGCTCTTCGTGGACACCCGCTCCATGAGCTGCCCGAGATCGACGTACTGCGGAAATTCGAAGCGGGTCACCTGCCCGACGAGCGCCCGGAGCCGCGACCACTGCGCATCGCTGAACCCGGTCGTCGAGTCCGCGACGGCCTTGATCGCGGTGGCCACGGCGGTCATGCCGGCGGACGAGACGGCCGCCAGCGTCGAGGCCCCATCGGTGCCGTACTGCGTCGTGAAACTGTCCACGACGCCCCGGGCGAGCATCTCGGGCGTCACGGCTGCCGGCGCCGATTCGAGCGTCGCGAAGGCCGTCTTGTAGTCATAGCCGGGCCCGCTGATCACCTCTTCGGAGGCGACGTGGACGGGTGCGACGGTGCGCAACTCGTAAAGCTGCTCGACGTTCCCCATGAGGCACGCGTCGTACATCAGTGCCGAGGGACTCATTCCCGCATCACCGATCGCCTTCCGCAGCTCCTGCACGGTGATTCTGTCATACCCGCTCTCGTCATCGAAGTTGACGCCCGACAGTCCGCCGCCATGGTCCCACATGAGCACGCCATACCGCGTCGCCGGCCGCACCTGCATCGTCCAGCTGAGGAAGTCGCGGAGCACCCCGGGGTCGCCGGTGTTCCGCTCCCCCACGATCTCGAAGGTCGTGGCGATGCTCGACATGTTCG
>JBJTBO010000287.1:0-2037 GCA_046091445.1 Planctomycetaceae bacterium
GCCTTGGTCACACGGAAAAGAGCTACGATTTTTCCGCAACGTCGGTCGGGTCGCATGCGCAGAAGGTCGAGGGGTCGTCGACCTGGACGACCGACTTCGAGAGCACCTGGAGTGCCGGGACGGACATGACGCTGTCTGCCACCAAGACGTTGGCTTGTAACGGCTTATCGGTCAAAATCGAGGGCGAGGCTTCATGTGCCATCAGCAGTGGCAACTCGACCAAGGTCTGGGGTGAGATGATGACCAAGGTTTTTTGTGGCAACAGGATGGTTCTGCTCACCCCCGCCGTAGCCACGCTGGCGACTGGCTCAGGAGGCGGGATCAAGGCCACAGCCGCTCAAACGGTCATCAGTGGGACCAAAGTGATGATAGGAACTCCTGGAAGTCCCCTCTTTCAAGTCGCAACCTTGGACGACACCCCCACCGAGGCTCAAGTCATCACACTGGCTTCAGAACTGATTGATTCAAAGTTCACCAAGTTGGAAGCGGAACTGAACAAACTCAGCCAGGCCCGGTTTGCGGCTAGGTTTGCCCGTGCGATCAGCGGGACGTGATCACGAGCCGATGTTGTTCCCATGCTCGTCCGCAACCATGCTCGCGACCTTCTCTCGCTTGGCTGGGTCGTGCAGCGGCATCCGGTGCGGGGTGATGGTCCGCCCGTCACCGGCCTCGCCTGTTCGTTCATCGTGAAGGGCACGTTCCGGCTCGTGGCCGACGCGCCGGCCGAGCCTCTGGCCGATGGCCCGGAGCCGCTCGCCGGCGACACGCCGTGGCCCGACGAGCCCGATCTCGGCCTCGCCTACCCGAGCGACTTCGTGCCGTGGAAGCCCTGCGGCGAATGGCTCGCCGTCGGCACGGCACGGCCACCCTTCTCGTATCCGCTCGACGCGGCCGCGAGCCCCTTCAGTTGGAAGGGGGCCGGCGATCGCGGGCGGTTCACGATCCGCGTGGCCGTCGGCGACGCCGAGAAGCCGCTCGAGGTGGTGGCGGCTGAACCCCGTCGCAGCGGCCTCGCGCTCGCCTTCGGCCGGCGGCCGCCCGAGGCGGAGGCCGTGCCGGTGTCGTTCGCGCTGGCCTGGGGCGGGCCCGACCATCCCACCAACCCGATCGGCCGCGGCGCCGACGGCGGCTCCCCGCCGCTCCTCTGCCGGCCGGGCGAGCGCGCGGCCGCCGCCGATCGCGACCCAGCCGGGTTTGGGCCCGTGCCCGCCGAGTGGCCCCAGCGGGCCGACACCCGCGGGACGTACGACGACGAGTGGCTGGCTACGATCTGGCCCTGGCTGCCCGCCGACATCGACTACCGCCACTTTCTCGCCGCCGCGCCCGATCAATGGGCGGCGGGCTATTTTCGGGGCGACGAGCGGCTCGCGCTCGTTCACATGCACCCCTCGCAGCCGGCGTTCACGGGATTCCTGCCGGGCCTCCGGCCGCGGCTGTCGGTCGTGCGGCGGCCGCCGGTCGGCGACGCCTCGGTCCGGCCGCGCGGGTTCGACGCCGAGCGGCCGCTGGCCGCGGAGGAGGTGCCGCTCGCGCTCGACACGGTCTGGCTCGACGCCGATCGGGAAAAGCTCGTGCTCGTGTGGCGCGGCCTGGCGGCGATCGCCACGCCCAAGATGCCCGACATCGCCCTGGTCACGCTCGCCGTCGAACGGCTCGGCGAGCCGGCCGCCGCGATCGAATCGTTTGTCGTGCCGACCGACGTGGGCCTGCTCGCCGATGCACCGCCCCCCGAGGCAGCGCCCTCCGAGACATCGCCCGTGGCTGCGGGAGAGCCGCAGGCGGCGAGTTGTTCGGCTCGGGCGAGCATCTCTTCCCGCGACGGAGCGTCGGCCATCGCGGCCCGGATCTTCTCAAACGTGCCGTCGGCCTCGAGCTTCTCGCGGAGGGCTTTGACCTGGGACGTGGCCTCGTCGATCGCGGCCGCGAGTGCCACGGCCCGGGCGGCCGGGCCCGCACGAGCCGCCCGCGGCGCGCCCCCACCCCCCGGCGCGGGCGCGGGGGGCGCTGTCGCGGGGGGCGCGGGAGCGGGGGGCGCGG
>JBJTBO010000288.1:0-34878 GCA_046091445.1 Planctomycetaceae bacterium
TCGCGGCACCGACGAGCGTGCGCCGCGCGACGCTCCACCAGCCGGGCCGCGCGAGGGCGTGATACGGCGAGTCGGACGGCAGCACCGCCACGAGGTGCTCGTGGGCGGCCTGCAGGGTGTGGTAGGGCAGCGACGGAAAGAGGTGGTGCAGCGCGTGGAAGCGGATCGAGAAGGGAAAGAGCAGGAGCGTGAGCGGGTCGTTCGTCGTGAAATTGCAGGAGTCGAGGATGTGCGCCTCGAGATCGACGCGGTCGCCGTCACCCTCGAAGTGGTGATCGGCGAGCTGCCGCATCGGATTGAGCAGGACGGTGCCGACCGCAAGCGCGTAGAGCAGCGGGATGCGCGTCCACGGATTGAGCCCGAGCAGGACGAGCAGCGGGATGAGCGCCGCCCGCAGGAAGCAGGGGATCTCCACGAGCAGGATCGCACGCCGGTCGGCGGCGGTCAGGCGCCGCTCGTAGCGCCGATTGAGCGTGAGCGCCGAGGCCCTGCGGAGGGTCCACTCGCGCACCGCCGGATGGACGAACGTGAGCGGGGCGAGCAGGAACCGCAGGAACACGATGCCCGGAAACGCGACGACCGCCACGGCGTACGCCGCGAGGCTGGCCGGATTGCCCCCCTCCATCACGTTCGCGACGTATTCCGGATCCTCGGCCGTGCCATAGAGGCGCTGGCTGTGGTGGTCGCGGTGGTGGCGGGTGAAGAACGGGCTCGGCATGAGCGTCATGACGCCCGCGAGGGCGTTCCATGCCGCCTTGAACGCCGTCATCTCGTGCTCGCCGAGGTGGCACACCTCGTGGATGAGCGACCCGAGCCGGTAGAGCCAGAAGGCCGCGATCGGAAAGGCGACGAGCTGCGGCCACGACCCGAGCGGGGCGGAGAGATAGAGGCCCGCGGCGGTGTAGGCGGCCACGAGGCTGACGACGAAGTCGGTCCAGTACCGCCACGGCGAGACGCGGAAGAAATCGGTGTCGGCCTCGCGGATCGCCCGCCGGACGTCGCGGATCCACTCCGCGTGCTGCAGCTCGCCGTCAGATCCCGATCGCTCCGGGGCGATGGTCGCCCCGCTGCACGCCTCCATGCCGATCGCCTCCTGCGCAACCCGATCACCAGGGCATTGCACCAGAGAACGACGGCCTCCGCCAGCCCGACCGCGAATCGGCCCGGGCCCGGGACGTCAGGCGCCCCACGCCTCGGGCACCCGACGATCAAGCCAGGATCTCGCGAATGACGCGGCCGTGGACGTCCGTGAGGCGGCGGTCGAAGCCGTTGTGACGGAAGGTGAGTCGCTCGTGGTCGAGTCCGAGCAGGTGGAGAATGGTCGCGTTGAAGTCGTACAGGGGACGGGGATCCACCACCGCCTTCACCCCCAGTTCGTCGGTGGCGCCGTAACTCACGCCCGGCCTCACACCGGCCCCGGTCATCCAGCAGGTGAAGCCGTCGGGGTTGTGATCGCGGCCCTTCGCTCCCTTCTGGAAGAACGGCATGCGGCCGAACTCCGTGCACCACACGACGAGCGTCTCGGCGAGGAGCCCGCGCTGCCTGAGATCGCGGATGAGCGCCGCCGCCGGCTGATCGAGGATCGACGCGTGCCGGTCGTACTGCTCCTTGAGCTTCGAGTGGCCGTCCCAGTTCAGCTCGCCGCCGCTGGCATAGGCGCCGTTGAAGAGCTGCACGAACCGCACGCCCCGCTCGACGAGGCGTCGCGCCAGGATGCAGTTCCGCGCGAAGGCGGCCTTGAGGGGATTGGCCGTGTCGTCGGCCCCGTAGTCGCGGAGCGTCGCCGCCGTTTCCGAAGACAGGTCGGAGAGCTCGGGCACGGAGAGCTGCATCCGCGCGGCCAGCTCGTACGCGGCGATCCTCGCGGCGAGCGCCCCGTCCTCGGGATGCCGCCGCAGGTGCTCCTCGTTGAGCCGCCGGAGCAGGCCCCGCGCGTCACGATCGGCCGCGGGCGGGACGCCGGAGGCGGGCGCGAGGTGCCGCACCGGCGCGGCGGCGGAGAGCACCGTGCCCTGAAACTCCGCCGGCAGGAAGCCGGGCCCCCAGTTGTTGCCACTGGCCTGCGGAATCCCGCGCGGGTCGAGGATCGGGACGAACGCCGGCAGGTCCTGGCTCTCACTGCCGAGCGCATACGTGATCCACGCGCCGAGGCTCGGAAAACCGTCGAAGATCGATCCGGTGGAGAGGAAGTTCTCCGCGGGACCATGCGTGTTCGTGCGGCTCGTGAGCGAGTGCACGAAGGCGATCTCGTCGGTCAGGCCGGCGAGGTGCGGGATCATCTCCGACACCCACTTGCCCGTCCCGCCCCGCGGCTTGAACGCGTACTGCGGCCGCGCGAGGTTGCCCGCCGGACCCTGGAACGTCACGGCCGGCCCTCCAGGGAGCGGCTTGTCGTCCCAGGTCACGAGCTCCGGCTTCCAGTCCCACGTCTCGAGCTGGCTCACGGCCCCCGCGCAGAAGATCACGAGCACGTTCTTCGCCCTCGCGGCGAAGTGCGGCGGTCGGGGCGCATAGGGACGCGTCGGATCGATCACCGGGCCCGACGACGGACCCGCCGCGAGGAGCCGGTCGTCGGCGAGCAGGCTCGCCAGCGCGATCGATCCGAGCGCCGTCGCCGAATCGCCGAGGAAGCCCCGCCGATCGAGCAGGCTCCGCGGCGACCGGCACGCGCCGTCAGGCTCGGACATGGTGGTGGTTCCCGCGGATGGCACAGGCCGCCCCGTCACGGCAGGTGGAGAAACTCGTTGGCATTGAACAGCACGCGACAGAGCATCGGCAGCCCGTGCGCGCGCACGATCGGCTCGACGAGGCTGCGCTCGGCCGCGTCCGGGAGACGCGCGAAGGCCAGCACATAGGCACGGTCGATCCAGGCGGACACGCGGTCGGCGGCGACGGTCGCGCCGTCCTGACGGCCGCCCTTCCCGGCCGCGACATCGGCCTCGACCCGCGCGGCGAAGGCCGCAGCCTCGTCGAGCGTGAACGGACTGTTGAAGAGGTTCAGCGCCTGGATCGGCGTCGTGGACTGGCGGCGGCGGGCCATCGACTGCCCGGCATCGGGACAGTCGAACGCGCCGAAGACGTCATCCTTCTCCATGCGGATGCGGTGCGCGTAGACCATCCGCCTGCGTCCCGCGGCGTCGAAATGCTCGATGGGCGGATATCCCGAAAGGCCTCCGCGCGACGCGAAGAGGTCGAATCCCCGGCCCCCCATCGCGAGGTTCAGTCGGCCGCTCACCGCGAGGATCGCGTCACGGATCGTCTCGGCCTCGAGCCGCCGTGGCGGGAACCTCCAGAGCAGGCGGCCGTCGGCGTCCGCCGCCAGGCCTGCCGGCGTGGCGAGCCCCGCCTGGCGATACGTGCTGGAGAGCACGATGAGGCGATGCAGGTGCTTGATCGACCACCCGGAGGAGACGAACTCGTCGGCGAGCCAGTCGAGGAGCTCCGGATGGCTCGGCCGCGACCCGTTGCGACCGAATTCGGTGGGTGTGTCGACGAGTCCCGTGCCGAAGTGCCACTGCCAGATGCGGTTGGCCATGACGCGAGCCGGCAGGGGATTGGACCGCGCGACGAGCCAGTCGGCGAGCGCCTCGCGACGCGCTCGCTCCGGCGCGTCGCCGGGCGGTGTCGCCGGCTGCAGGAATCGGGCGAAGGCGGCTGGCGATCGTGGCGCGAGCTCCTCGCGGGGCTGCTCCGGATCGCCGCGGTGCAGCAGATGCACCGGATGCGGGCTCGTGAAACTCCCGGCGAAGACCCGCATGTCGCGCGATGCCGCCTGCACCAGCTGCTCGAGCCGCGCCTTCTCCGCCTCGAGTTCGTCGCGCACGCGGGCCTCGTCGGGCGAGAGCCCGGTCACGCTCTGGCCTCCCGCCGGCTTCGCGCCGAACGCCACGCGATCGGTCGAGTCGGCCACGGGCGTCCACGCGGCGTCGTCCCCCGCCGCGGCCACCTCGATGCGGTAGGCGACCGCCAGCCGGTCCGTGAACTTCTTCGTGCGGTCGCGCCCCCAGACCACCCGGTCGATCGTCGCCTCGTCCGGAAACTCGATCGTCACCCAGGCGTCCTGCCGCGCATCGGCCATCCAGCTGCTGCTGTTGCCGTAGCGGCCGTCGTTGACGTGGGCCAGGTCGTGCACGCGGGCCGTGAAGATGCTTCCCGACGCCGAGGCCTTCGCACCGGCCGACGCGAGGGCGACGTTCCGTCCCTGCTCGTCGTACACCTCGAGTTCGTCGATGCAGGGCTCGAGGGTGTTCGTGTCGAGGATCGTGAACCGCAGCCGCCCGGCCCGCACCGGCTCGAAGCGATCGACGTTCATGGCCGCCGAGACCGACGGTCGCACGTGGCCCGCCCGCGCCAGCGGCTGGATGCGGGGCAGTTCACGGTCGATCGCCTCGAGCCGCGCGCGGGCGGCGGCGTGCTCCGCCTTCAGCGCGACCGCCTCGGGCGTCTCGAGCATGCGTTCGCCATACTCGACGCCGGCAAAAAAGGCCTGCAGCGCGTAGTAGTCGCGGCTCGTGATCGGATCGAACTTGTGATCGTGGCAGCGGGCGCAGCCGACCGTGAGGCCGAGGATCGCGTCGGACGTGTTGACGACGATGTCGGCGAGGGCGTCCTGACGGGCGGCCCGCTTCGAGGCGTCATCCTGACCGATCTGCCCCGGCAGGAGGACGGCCGCCGTGACGAGAAACCCCGTGGAGGCCTCGGTGCCGGGTGGCCCACCCGCGATCTGTTCGCGCACGAACCGGTCGTAGGGGAGGTCGGCATTGAAGGCGGCGATGCACCAGTCGCGATAGGGCCAGGCATTCGGCCGCTCGGTGTTGACCTCGTAGCCGTGCGTATCGGCGTACCGCACCACGTCGAGCCAATGCTGCCCATACCGCTCGCCGTACCGCGGGGAGGCGAGCAGTTCTTCGACGACCCGCTCGTGCGCGTCCGGCGACTCGTCCGCCTCGAACGCCGCCACGCGTTCCGGATCCGGCGGCAGGCCGACGAGGTCGAACGACACCCGCCGCAGCCAGGTGCGCCGGTCGGCGACTGGTGCCGGCGCGAGCCCCTCGGCCTCGAGCCGGGCGAGGATGAAACGATCGATGTCGCCACGGGGCCAGGCGGCGTCGTTCACGGCCGGCGGGACGCCGCGAACGACCGGCGCGAAAGCCCAGTGATCCATCCGATCGACCTCGCTGGCCGCGTCCACGCCGTCGGGCCAGGCCGCACCCGCGTCGACCCACGCCGTGAGCATGGCGATGCCGGCCGCCGGGATCGGCTCGACACCCGAATCGGCCGGTGGCATCCGCATGTCGGGATCGTCGCCACGGGCGAACCGCACGAGGGGACTCTCGTCGGCCCGGCCGGGCACCACCGCGGCCCCGTAGCCTTCGCCACCGGAGAAGGCCCGCGCCTTGATGTCGAGCCGCAGGCCCCCCTTGGGAAGCTCGCCGGAGTGGCAGGAAACGCAGTGCGTGTCGAGCAGCGGCCGGATGTCGCGCACGAAGTCGGGACCGTCGGCCCGCGCGACGGCGGCCGCCGACGCCGTCACCGCGACGAGCGCGACGCCCACCGTCACGAAGCCGCGCCCCTTTGCCCGACGTCCCCGCATGAGCTGCTCACCGGTTCACGTTCGTGTCGCCGTCCGTCCCGAATTGTAGAGTACCGTCGGCGGCACCGGACCCGTCGCCCCACGAGCCTTTGCGGAGCAGCGAGCATGGCCCGATCCCCGACGAGCGAGTCCCGCGGTCGATCCCGGACGGGACCCGGCCCGTGCGCAGCCGACGCGGCGCGACGACGATCCGCCGTGCTGCCGGTCGTGAGCCTCGTCCTCGTCGTCGCGACCGCATCGTCCGCCCGGGCCGAGACGTGGCCGGGGTGGCGCGGTCCCCGCGGCGACGGGACGAGTCAGGAGCGGGACGTGCCCCTGCGCTGGGGACCGGACGGGGGTGTCTGCTGGCGGGTGGACGTCCCGGGCGAGGGACACGCGTCGCCGATCGTCACCGGGGGACGCATCTTCGTCGTTTCGTGCGACACCGATTCGCTCGAGCGGCTGCTCGTCTGCTACGACGCCGAGACCGGCGCGCTTCGGTGGCGGCGCACCGTGCTCACGGCGCCGCTCGAGATCAAGCACGGCCTCAACAGCTACGCGTCGAGCACGCCCGCCACGGACGGCGAACGGGTCTTCGTCGCCTTCTGGGAAACCACGGGGGAGCTCGTCCCGGCACGCAACGTCTCGGCCGAACGGGACGCATCCTTCGGCCGCATGTGCGTGGCGGCGTACGACATGGACGGCGAACGCCGCTGGCTCGTCCATCCGGGGGAGTTCACGAGCTGCCACGGCTTCTGCTCCTGTCCCGTCCTCGTCGGCCGTCTCGTGATCGTCAACGGCGACCACGACGGCGAGGGCTACATCGTCGCCCTCGACCGCGACACGGGCCGCACGGTCTGGAAGATCCCCCGCGACCACCACACGCGCAGCTACGTCACGCCGCTGGTGCGCACGTTCGCCGGCCGCGCGCAGGCAATCCTGTCGGGCAGCCGGCACGTCGCCGCCTACGACCCCGCCACCGGCACCGAGCTGTGGCGCGTCCGCGGGCCGACGGAGCAGTTCGTCGCCGCGCTCGTCGACGATGGCACCCGCGTCATGCTCACGGGCGGCTACCCCGACAAGGTCATCCTCGCGATCGATCCCACGGGCTCCGGCGACGTGACCGACACCCACGTCGCCTGGAAGTCCACCCGCAACTGCGCCTACGTGCCGGCGCCCGTCGTCGTCGACGGCCATCTCCTGCTCACCAGCGACGACGGGGTTGCCAGCTGCTACGCCACGGCGTCGGGTGAGCGGCTCTGGAACGCGCGGCTCGGCACGCACTACAGCGGGTCCCCCGTGGCGGCGGGCGGGCTGGCCTACTTCACCGACGACGACGGCATCACGAAGGTGATCCGCCCGGGACCGTCGTTCGACGTCGTCGCCGAGAACCGGCTCGACGAGCGGGTCTTCTCGTCGCCCGCCATCAGCGACGGGGCGATCTACTTCCGCACCGCCGGCCATCTCGTGCGGATCGCCTCCGCGTGCGCACGTATCGAGTGACCCGCGACGGTCCGCCTCGGCGGGTGACCCCCGGCGGCCAGGGATCAGCCGGTGCGCGGGATCGGGCGGCCGGCGGCCAGCGTCGCGAGCAGGGATCGCGGCAGCCCCTCGAGCAGCCTCACCTCGGCCGGGTCGAAGACCGTCTCGGCGATCGTCGCCACGAGGTCGGGAATCGTGATCGGATCGGAGGCCGGCTGGCCGCCGTCTCGCGAGGACCGGCCGATCACGCGGCCACCCTCGAAGCCGCCCCCGTAGAGGATGAGCGGCGCGAGGCCGCCCCAGTGGTCACGGCCACCCCGCGGATTGATGACCGGCGTCCGCCCCATCTCGCCGCAGCAGACGAGGAGGATCTTGTCCCGCAGCCCCCGCGACTCGATGTCGTCGATGAGCGCGGCCACCGCATGGTCGAAGGGAGCACCGACGTAGCCCATGCCCTCGACCATCGTCGCGTTGTTGATGTCGGCGTGCATGTCCCAGACGAAGCTCGTCGTCACGGTGACGAAGCCCGCGCCGCGCTCGCAGAGCCGGCGGGCGAGCAGGAGCAGGCGGCCGATCGAGCGGCCGTGGTCCGCATAATGCCGGTGATTGTTCCAGCGGGTGTCGATCGTGTCGGTGCGGAACCGGCTCGCGGTGTCGTAGCGATCGACGAGACGTGGATCCTCGTGGTCGAGATCGAAGGCGTCGGAGACGCCGCGCATGAGCAGGTCGAACGCGCGGTGCTGTTCGTCGGACGCGCCGCGGATGGCCGCCAGATCGAGCCAGCGACGGCCGTCGTCGATCGCGGCGAGCAGCGCCCGGCGGTCGGCCAGACGATGCTGCGGGATCTGCAGCCGCATGTCGTCGAGCAACCCGGCCTGGTCACCGCCGGGGACGATGGGGGCGCTGGCAGGACCGTTGTCGCCCGTGGCCCGGAAATCGCCGAACTGGACGATCGGCGGACCGGCGTCGTCGCGGACCGCCTGCGGAACGAGCAGCACGTTCGTGGGCATCGCCGTTCCCGGTCGCAGCGGCCCGGCCACCCGCGCGTAGATCGATCCGAGGCTGGCACCGCCGGTGGCCGTGCCGACCACCGGCTTGATGTCGTGCTGCCCGTCGCCGGTGACGAACGACCGCACGATCGAAAGCAGGTGGGCCCGCGCGGCCAGCTGCGGAAACGTGCCTCCGAACGAGACGCCGGGGATGCTCGACGCGACCTCGCCCGTCGCGCTCCGCGCGTGGGGCGGTCCGTCCCCCTTCGGGTCGAACGTCTCGAACTGCGACGGTCCCCCGTGCATGAAGAGGAAGATGACCGAGCGGTCCCGCAGGAACGGCGGCAGGCGGCCACCGTGCGGCGCGGCGGCCACCTCGCCGGTGGCCCGCCCGCCCAGAAGGTCGGCGAGTCCCGCGACGGCCCCGCCGAATCCGGCCGCCCCGATCCGGAGGAACGGCCTGCGGGCGCTGCGTCCGCCCACCCGCACGTGGTCGCCGATCGTCAGCATGACCGTGCCGCTCCCACGCCAGCCGTCACGCGGCACACCGTCACCGGAGGCCACGTGAAGCGAGAACCGTGCGGCCCTCGCCGAGCCCCGAGTCTACCCCGACCGGCATGTTTTGCACGCCGGTACCAGGCCGCTATCTTCCGCTGATCCCGGCCCTGATGCGACCTGCTCGAGGAGCGATCCGATGCGCGCGATCCTGTCGATGGGCGTGGTCTGCATCGCGTGCGCCTGGCACGCGCTCGACGCCCGCGGGCTCGCGGCGGGCGTCGACTCCGCCGTCTGGAAGGCCGGCGTCGCCCGCGACAGCATCACCCCGTCGGACGGCATGTGGATGTCGGGGTACGCCGGTCGCGACCGTCCGGCCGACGGGAAGCTCACCGACCTCTGGGCCAAGGCGCTCGCCTTCGAGGACGGAGCAGGTGCGCGGCATGTCCTCGTCGTGCTCGATCTCGGGGGCATCGACCGGGAGACGGCGCAGGCGATCGCCGGCGGCGTCACCGCCACGCACGGACTGCCGCGCGAGGCGCTCGCGCTCGCCACCACGCACACGCACAGCGGGCCGATCGTCGGCGACAACCTGCGCGCGATGTCCGCGCTCGACGATGCCGTGTGGGCGCTCGTGCGGCGCGACACGGAGCGGCTCGTCGCGACCGTCGTGCGGGTGGTCGGCGAGGCGCTCGACGACCTGCGACCGGCGGAGGTCGCGTGGACCGTCGGTCGCGCGCACGTGGCCGTGAACCGCCGAGCCAATGCCGAGAAGGAGGTGCCCGACCTGCGGGCGGCCGACCGGCTCGCCGGCCCGGTGGACCACGACGTGCCCGTGCTCGTGGTGCGCGAACCGGGCGTGGATGGCGACCCCGGCGTCCGCGCGGTGGTCGCGGGCTATGCCTGCCATGCCACGGTGCTCTCGGGGTACCAGTGGTCGGGAGACTGGCCGGGCTACGCACAGATCGAGCTCGAGAGGCGGTATCCGCGCGCCACCGCGCTCGTCTGGATCGGCTGCGGGGCCGATCAGAATCCGCTGCCGCGCCGCACCGTCGAACTCGCCGAACGCTACGGCGCCGACTGTGCCACGGCCGTCGCGCAGGCGATCGGACGGCGGACCGTGCCGGTGGCGGGGCGGCTCGCCGCCGCCTTCAGCGAGATTCCGCTCGAGTTCGCGGCGCTGCCGACCCGCGCGGAACTGGAGCAGGCCGCGACATCCGCCGATCGGTTCCAAGCGGCGCGGGCCCGCCTGCTGCTCGAAACGCTGCGTCGCGACGGGAGCCTCGCGCCCGTCTACCCCTACCCGGTGCAGACCTGGCGGCTCGGCGACGGGCCGCACTGGGTCTTCCTGGGTGGCGAGGTGGTCGTGGACTTCGCCGTGCGCCTGAAGTCGGAACTCGGACCGGGACGGACGTGGGTCGCGGGCTACTGCAACGACGTCATGGCATACATCGCCTCGCGTCGCGTGCTCGCCGAGGGGGGCTACGAGGGTGCCGGCGCGATGGTCTATTACGGCCTGCCCTCGCCGTGGGCGCCGTCGAGCGAGGATGCGATCGTCGGCGCGGTCCGCGGCCAGGTGGAGGCCACCGGCGGACCGCCCGCGTCCGAGGCACGATCGATCGCGCCGCGGCCCTACCCCGACCACGCCGACCTCACGACGGTCCGCGATGCCGCGGGACCGCGGCCGATCGACACCGCGGCCGACTGGCAGGTGCGCCGCCGCGACATCCTCGACGGCATGCAGATGGTGATGGGCCGCCTCCCGCGTGCCGAGGAACTCGGGCCCCTCGACGTGGTCGAGCGCGGTCGCGAGCCGCTCGACGGCTGTGTGCGGCTCCTCGTGACGTACGGCGCCGGGCCAGGGCAACGGGTCACCGCGCACCTCTACCTTCCCGATGAGGGCACCGGGCGGGGGGTGGTCGACGCCGCAGGACGACGGCCGGCCGTTCTCGCCCTGCATCCGACGTCACCACTCGGCAAGCTCATCGTGGCCGGGGACGGTCCGCGGGCCAACCGCGCCTACGCGATCGAGCTGGCCCGTCGCGGCTACGTCGTCCTCGCACCCGACTACCCGTCCTTCGGCGAGCTGGCGGACTACGACTTCCACGTCGACTCCCACGCTTCGGGCACGATGGCGGCGATCGTCAATCATCGGCGGGGTGTTGATCTGCTCGTCGCACGGCCGGAGGTCGACGCCGCGCGGATCGGCGCGATCGGCCATTCGCTCGGCGGTCACAACGCGATCTTCGTCGCCGTCTTCGATCCCCGGATCAGGGCGGTCGTGTCGAGCTGCGGCTGGGATCCCTTCCACGCCTACAAGGGAGGCCGGCTCGCCGGCTGGGCGCAGGACCGGTACATGCAACGCGTGCGCGAGCTCTACGGCCTCGATCCCGACGCCATGCCGTTCGACTTTCCGGAGGCGGTGGCCGCCCTCGCCCCACGGGGCTGCTTCTCCTCGAGCCCGCTCCGGGACGACAATTTCTCCGCGGCCGCCGTCGCCGCCGCGGAGCCGGGCATCCGCCGCATCTACCGCCTGCTCGGCGCCGACGACCGCTTCGTGGTCCGGCAGCCCGACTGCGACCATGACTTCCCGCCGGAGGTGCGCGAGGAGTCCTACGCGTTTCTCGATCGCGTGCTGTCGGAACGCGACCGCGGGGCCGACCGCTGACCGCCGTCCCGTCGCGCGTCCGGCCCGACCCGCGTGTACAACGACGTCGGTCGTGGGGGCCCCTCGCGGCTGCTGCAACCGTCCCTGCCACCCCGTCGCCGGAAGCCGCGTGCACGCCGTCCACCAGTCCGAGCCGACCCCTGCGGTCGGTGCATGCGCGGGCGGCGTCATGCCGCTGCGACTCGAGGGCGTGACGAAGCGGTACGGGGCACGCACCGTGCTCGATGGCGTCTCCGTCGAGGTTCCTCCCGGGATCACCGGGCTCGTCGGGCCCAACGGTGCCGGCAAGAGCACGCTCGTCCGCGCGATCCTGGGGCTCGTGCGGCTCGCCGCCGGAAGCGCGCGGGTCTACGGACTCGACCCGGCCACGGTGCCGCTGGCCGTGCGCCGCCGCATCGGCGTCGTGCCGGAGGACGACTGCTCCGTTCCCGGCCTCTCCGGCGTCGAGATGGTCCAGTACGCCGCGCGACTCTCGGGCCTTCCCTCCACCGAGGCGCTGCGACGGGCGCACGAGGTGCTCGACTGGTGCGACGCCGGCCAGGAGCGCTACCGCGAGGTCGAGACGCTCTCCGTCGGCATGCGGCAGAAGGTGGCGTTCGCCGCGGCGATCGTCCACGATCCCGACCTCGTCATCCTCGACGAGCCCACCAACGGCCTCGACCCGCTCGAACGCCGCGCGATGCTCGGCAGGCTCGTCGCGCTCGCCCGTGACCATGGCAAGACGATCCTCGTCTCGACGCACGTGCTGCGCGACGTGCAGTCGATCTGTGACCGGCTCGTGCTGCTCGTCCGCGGGCGCGTGCGACTGGCCGGCTCGATCGCCGAACTGACCGGCACCGGCACCGACGAGCTGCGGCTGCGCGGCGCCGGACCGACCGCCCCGCTCGTCGCATGCCTCACGGCGCACGGGGTGGCAGCGCGGGAGGCGGCCGACGGTGGCGGCGTGCTGCTCCGCGCGGCGGACACCGCCGCCCTGCACGCGGTCTGGGCCGCGGCACACGACGCCGGCTTCGCGGTCGAGTCGCTGGCAGCCGACCGGCGGCCGCTGGAGGACGTGTTTCTCGCGGCGCTCGCGGCCGCCGACGCGGCCGACGCCGGTCGGCCCGAGGACGAGGGGCGGTCCGATGCCCCTGCATGACGTCGGCTACAGGCCGTGGACGGGCACGCCCCGGTCGCGCGGCGCGGCCGCGGTGATCGCGGGCACCGGCATCCGCCTCGCGTTCAAGAGCCGCTGGCTGCGGCGCGTGCTGCTCTTCGCCTGGAGCCCCGCGCTCGTCTTCGCCGGCGGATTCTTCGCGTTCGAGCAGGCGGTCGAGGAGTCCGCCCGCGGCGAGCCCGTCTCGCCGACCCGCCGGCTCGACAACTTCGGCACCATCGGCGCGCTCGTCGCCGACTCGCTCGGGGGTCGCCTCGACGAACCGGAGGCTGCCCGCCGCACGGTCTGGTCGCGGCTCCTGCTCGCCTTCATGCGCGCCCCGCAGGCCGTGCTGCTCGCGGTCGTGGTGGGCCTCGTCGCGCCGAAGCTCATCGCGGGCGACCTGCGCGCGCGGGCATGGCTCGTCTACTTCACGCGGCCGTTGGGCCGGACCGACTACATCCTCGGCAAGGTGCTCGCCCTCGCGGCGATCGTGGGCCTCGTCACGCTGGTGCCGGCGCTCGTCCTCTGGATCGTCGGCGTGCTCGTGAGCCCGAGCGTCTGGGTGGCCGTGGCGACGAGCGACCTGCCGCTGCGGATCGTCGCCGCCGCGGCGGCGGTGACGCTGCCCACGGTGCTCCTCGCGCTCGCCTACTCGTCGCTGACGGCCGAGAGCCGCATCGCCACGTTCGCGTGGTTCGCCACCTGGGTCGCCTGCTGGATCGCCCACGGCGCGCTCACCGGCGCGGACATGGCCGCGGAGGCGGCACGCGCGCCCACGGCCAACCGGGGCTTCGACCGACTGCTGGGCCAGGTCGCGGGCGACCCCCGCCTGCCGCGTGACGGGCGGCCACCGCTCGGCTGGCTCGCCCGGGCCGCCGGACTCGAGCGGACCGTCGATCGCTGGTCCTGGCTCTCGCTCTACCACGCCCAGGGCATCGTGCAGGCGTGGATCTTCGGGATCGAGGACCGCCTCGCCGTCGTGCTCCCGCCGCTCCTCGCGCTCCTCGCCGTCGCACTCGTGTCGCTCGTGATCCTCTTTCGTCGCGTGGACGCCCCCGCGCGGGCATGACCGTCGTGCCGCACCGCGTTCCGACCGCCTCCGCCCCATCCTCGCAGCCGGCCCACCGATGATCGCGCTCGCGCACGTCACGAAGCTGTACGGCACGGTCATCGGCGTCAACGACGTGACGGTCGAGCTCGGGACCGGCGCGCACGGACTGCTGGGACCGAACGGCGCCGGCAAGACGACGCTCCTCGGGCTCGTGACGGGGCAGCTGCGGCCGACCATGGGCACGGTGCGCATCTTCGGCGAGCGGCCGTTCGCCAATCCCCGCGTGCTCGCCCGGATCGGCTACTGTCCGGCCGGCGACCTGCTCGAGCGCGGCGCGACGCCGCGCGAGTGGGTGACCTATCTCGTGCGGCTGGCCGGCCACACCGCTGCCGCGGCGGGCCGACTGGCCGACGCGGCGCTCGAGCGGGTCCGCATCGGCGAGGCGGCCGACCGGCCGCTCGCCACGCTCTCGAAGGGGCAGCGGCAACGCGCGAAACTCGCCGGTGCGATCGCGCACGCCCCCGATCTCCTCGTGCTCGACGAGCCGTTCGTGGGCCTCGATCCCGTCGCGCGGCATGACCTCGTGGACCTCGTGCGCGAGTGGGCCGGCGACCGCAGCCTGCTCGTCGCAAGCCACCTGCTCCACGAGATCGAGGCGCTCGATGCCGGGCTGGCTGTGATCCTCGGCGGCCGGCTGGTCGCCAGCGGGGACGTGGCCGAGATCCGCGGCCTCGTCGACACGCTCCCCGCCGAGGTCCGCCTCGCCGCCGACCGACCGCGACGGCTCGCCGAGATCGCCTGCGGGGGCGACCTCGTCGACAGCCTGCGCTTCGAGGGGGACGACACGCTCGTCATCGGCACGCGGCAGCCCGTCGCGCTCGCGGCCCGACTCGCCTCCGCCGCCGCCCGTGAGAGGATCGCGATCGCGACACTCCAGGCGGCCGACCGCTCGCTCGAGGGCGTGTTCGACCGGCTCGTCCAGCTGCATCGTGGGATCGGCTCGTCGCGCGGCCAGCGGCCGCCCGCCGGGGCCGACCTCGCGAGGGTCGCCGGTCGCGGCCCCACCGGTGCGCTGCCGGCAGCGGAGGCGGGATCGTGAACGCCTGGCTCGGGATCATCGCCGTCGCCGGCTTCCAGCTGCGCCGGATGCTCACGCCCCAGCGGATCGCGCTCGGCCTCGCCGGCGCGCTCTTTCCCGCGGCGGTCATGCTCGCCGCCCGTCGCATCGTGGGGGGCCTCGATCGCGACTTCGCCGTGGTCCTGCTCTACGCGCTGGTGCCCGAGGCCGTGTGCATGCTCGGACTGCTCGTGACGATGTGTCCGCTGGTGGCCGACGAGCTGGAGCGGGGCACATGGCAGCACGTCGTCGTGCGGCCCGGCGGGCGGCGCTCGCTGCTCGTCGGCACGTTCCTGGCGGCGGTGATCTGGACCAGCTGCGTCGCGCTCGTGTCGCTCGTGCTCACGCTGCTCGCCGCCGGCGTGAGCGGTGCCGGCGGCCTCGCGCTCGTGCTCGGGGCGCTCGTGCTCCTCTCGTGCGTCGGGCGGGCGGCGCTCTTCGCGCTGCCGGCCGTGATCGTGCCGAAGCGGGCGCTCGTCGCGAGCGTCGGCGCCGCGATCGTGGTCGAGTACCTCGCCGGCTTCCTGCCCGCCGTCGTCAACCAGTTCACGGTGAGCCTGCGGCTGCGCAGCCTCTTGGTGCACTGGATGGGGTGGCGGACGAGCCTGCCCCCGGACCTGCGCATGATCGTGGACCCGGAGCCGCCGTGGGTGCAGTGTGCCGCCGTCGTCGCCCTCGCGACGCTGCTGCTCGCCGCGGCCGGCGTGATCCTCGCGTGGCGGCAGTTTCCGCCGGCCGAGGAGTCGTGACGGTCCGTCCGCCGGCCCGCCCGCGCCGGCTCGCGCGTGGGCTCAGCGCCGCGAGGTGACCGTCGTCGCGACGCGGTCGCGCGGGTGCATCTGACCGGCCCGCGCGGGGAGCGAGGTGAGCACGACGCAGATGGTGGCGGTGTCGGGATCGGCCCACCCGATCGTGCCGGTGGAGCCCGTGTGTCCGAACGTCGCTGCCGAGGCACCGGGTCCGGCGAGCAGGCCGGCGAGCGCGAAGCCGATCCCTCGAGGCACGGTGCGCCCGCCGTTCTGATCGGTGATCATCAGCCGTGCCGTCCCGGGCTTCACGACCCCGCCGCCGTGGTGCACGAACGCGGCGAGGAAGCGCGCCACGTCGGGAGCCGAGGCATGCGTGCCGCCCCAGGGGGCGCCCAGGGCCCGCCAGTAGTCGCTGTTCCAGTCCCAGGCGGCCGCGGCCGGATCGCCGCCGCCCGCCTCCGGCGCCGCCTGCTCGGTCTGGCAACGCACGAACCGCTCCCGGGTGAATCCGCCGAGTCCCTGCGCGGAATGCCGCATGCCGAGCGGCTCGAGGACGGTCGACGTGACGAACGCCCGGATGTCGGTGCCGGCGATCGTCTCGGCGATCCGCGCCGCGAGCAGGATGCCCATGCTCGAGTACCCGAACCGCGTTCCGGGCGCGAAGAGGAGGGGCGTGCGGAGCGCGGCGGCGACGAAGGCGTCGAGCGGCGCGTGCGCGGCACGCAGGTGGTCGTTCTCGGGAAGCTGGTCGGGCAAGCCGGAGACGTGGGAGAGAAGCTGCCGGATCGTGACCCGCTCGCGTCCGTCGCCCGTGAACGCGGGCAGGAACCGTCGCACCTCGTCGTCGAGGTCGAACTGGCCACGGTCGTGGAGTGTCATGAGCGCCGTGACGGCGATCGGCTTCGAGATCGAGCCGAGCAGGAAGATCGCGTCGGCGTCCGCGGGTCCCGCCGGGCCCTGTCCGAAGCCGCGCGAGAACGACCGACCACCCCGCTCGACGTGCAGCGCCGCCGTGGCGACACGCCCGGAGGAGACGGCCGTGTCGAGCACGGCGGCAGCAGCCTCGAGATCGTCGTCGGCACCCGGCGCAGCCGAGGTGCGGCCGGGCTCGAGCGCGACCCCGGTCATGAACGCGGCCGACGCGGCGAGCGCGTCACGGCGATGAACTGGTGGCATGACCGGACTCCGTGAGCGGCCGGACGGACGCGAGATGGTGCGTCCCTCCCCGGGACGGCAGGATACCCGCGGTCCACCGGCCGCGCGGCCGGCCGTCGCTTCGCCACCGGAAAGACGCTATCGTGATGCGACTCCCGGGGGATGGTTCCGTCCCATGTCTTCCCTGCCACCCGACAGCGCGAGGTGTTCCATGGCCACAGCGACCGCGTCCACGAAGCTCCTGCCCGAGGTCGAGCGTTTCCTATCGGAGTCGCCGCTCCGCGGGGTGATCGGCGGCAGGGATGTGGCGGCATCCGACGGGGCCACGATGCCCACCCGCGATCCGGGCACCGGCGAGCCGATCGCCGAGTTCTCCGTGCTCTCGGCCGCCGACGTCGATCGCGCGGTCACCGCCGCCGCCGATGCCTTCAGGAAATCGGGCTGGGCGACCATGGCCCCCAACGAGCGCGGCGCGCACCTCCACCGGCTCGCCGACGCGGTCGAGAAGCACAAGCCGATCATCGCCCAGATCGAGGCGCTCGACGCGGGCAAGCTGCTGCCTCACGCGGCCGGTGACGTGCAGAACCTGATCGACACGCTGCGCTACTTCACCGACATGGCGCAGCACGTGCAGCGGCGGAACGTCCTCGCCGTGGCGGGCCACGAGGCATGGACCGTGCGGCATCCCTGGGGACCGTGCGGCTTCATCTTCCCGTGGAACTTTCCCTTCCTGCTCATCGGCTGGGGCGTGTCGCCGGCGCTGGCGGCCGGCAACACCGTCGTGATCAAGCCGGCGGAGGACACACCGCTCTCGGCGATCTACCTCGGCCGGCTCGCCCGCGAGGTCGGCCTTCCCGACGGGGTGATCAACGTGGTGCCCGGCACCGGCGCCGAGGCGGGTGCGGCCCTCTCGGCCCACCCCGGCCTCAAGCGGATGAGCTTCACGGGTTCACCCGAGGTGGGTCGGCTCGTGGGCGAGGCCTGCGGCCGGAATCTCGTGCCGGTGAAGCTGGAGCTCGGCGGCAAGGGTGCCGCGGTGGTGTTCGACGACGTGGACGTGGCGGCGACGGCCGAGAAGCTCGTGGGCGCGATCACGTTCCACACCGGACAGGTCTGCTGCGACGCGACCCGGTGGATCGTCCACTCGAAGATCTACGACCGCTTCGTGGACGAATGCCGCCAGCGGCTCGAACGGGTCGAGGTCGGCTACCAGCTCGATGGAAAGACGGCGATGGGACCGGTCGTCAACGCGAAGCAGCGGCAGCGCGTGCTCTCCTACCTCGAGAAGGGCGTGCAGCAGGGCGCGCGGGCGGTCCTCGCCGGCGGACCGGCGGACGTCGCGGGGCGCGATGGCTACTACGTGAAGCCGGCGCTGCTCGCCGGGTCGCTCGACAACGTGGCGGCGCGGGAGGAGATCTTCGGACCGGTCGCCTACCTCGCACCCTTCAAGAACGAGGACGAGGCGATCCTGATGGCCAACGACACCGACTACGGTCTGGCCAACAGCGTCTGGACGAGCGACCTCGGCCGCGCCGCGCGGGTGGCCGAATCGATGGTGGCGGGGAACAGCTGGATCAACGCCCACAACGTCTTCCCGCGTGGCGTGCCCTACGGTGGCGTCAACAAGAGCGGCACCGGCGGTGGCGTCAACTCGATCGAGACGCTCTTCGACTACTGGCGGAGCCAGTCGGTCGTGCGCCCGCTCGGCTGACACCTGGTGCCATTCGCGATCAGAGGCGCCAGCCGTTCGACGACGTCCATTCGCACGCCTGGAGGCGTGCGCCACAGGGGGCGAGTGCCATCACGCTGTGACCACGAGCGGCGGCCGGTCTGATGGCTCCCGACGGGCCGGCGGCCCGATCGCGTCAGCGACGTTGGGCCACGGTGAGATCCGGGGTAGACTTCGAGTTGGTCGCGGTCGCCGCGTCAAGGCACGCAACGCGCACGAGGCACGCACCGCGTAGCAGGCACACCTGGGCGAGACAGGCTGGCCATGAGTGGATCCGACAGGCCCATGACGCCGGGTCAGGTCAGCCGCCGGCGGCTGTTCGTGGCGGGCTCCGCGGGGATGGCGGGGATTTCGCTCGTCGAGATCCTGCGGGCGGAGGACGCCGCCGTGCGGGACGGCGCTCTTCAGGGCCGCCGCACGGCCCGCGCGATCATCAACGTCCATCTCGACGGCGGGCCGCCGCAGATGGACACGATCGACATGAAGCCGGATGGGCCGGCCGAGGTCCGCGGCGAATTCGCGCCGATCGCCACGCGCGTCCCGGGCATCCGCATCTGCGAACTGCTGCCGGGGATCGCGGGGCTGGCCGACCGCTTCGCCTTCATCCGGTCGCTCGTGGGCTCTGCGGGCGCCCATGACGCCTTCCAGTGCCAGTCGGGCTTCCCGGCGAGCGCCCTGCGGGCGGAGGGCGGGTGGCCGGCCATGGGCAGCGCCCTGTCGCGTCTCTGGGGATCGCCGCACGACCTCTCGCCGACGTTCTGCGACCTCATGCAGGGCCGCGGGCTCGTGCGCGACAGCGCGCGGCCGGGGTTCCTCGGTCGGGCGCACGCGCCGTTTCGTCCCGACATCGGCGGCCTCTTCGACCGGCCGCTCGAGGAGGGCATGAAGTCGGAGCTCGCCGCCCGCGGGACCGGCCACGCCACGCCGCTCGTGCTCGCCTCCTCCCTGCCCGCGCCGCGACTCGATGACCGACGTGCCCTGCTCGACCGGCTCGACGCCTGGCGGCACCGCGTGGATGCGGGCGACGACATGCGGGCGATGGACCGCTTCCACGAGCAGGCCGTGGGCATCCTCACGTCCGGCCGGGTGGCCGAGGCGCTCGACCTCGACCGGGAGCCGACGCACGTCCGCGATCGCTACCGGCTGCCCGGCCCCGAGGCGCGCCGCTTCACGACGGCGGACGGGGCGCACGCCACGCTCAAGTTCCTGCTCGCACGGCGGCTCGTGGAGGCGGGGGTGCGGTGCGTGAGCATCTCCCTCAGCGACTTCGACACGCACGGCGACAACTTTCCGCGCATGCGGCACCTCCTGCCGATCCTCGACGCGGGCCTCTCCGCGCTCGTCGGCGACCTCGAGACGCGCGGGCTGCTCGATGACGTGGTGATCGTGGTCTGGGGCGAGTTCGGTCGCACGCCACGGATCAACGCCGGCGGCGGGCGCGACCACTGGCCCGCCGTCTCGCCGGCCCTGCTCGTCGGGGGCGGCATCCGTGGCGGACAGGTGATCGGGGAGACCGACCGCTGGGCGGGCGAGGTGCTCGGCGGTGCGGTGACGTTCCAGGACGTCACGGCCACGCTCTACCACCTGCTGGGCCTCGATCCTCACCGCCCCGGCACGCTCAGCGACGCGAGCGGACGGCCCCACGCGCTCGTGGAGACCGGCCGCGTCATCGACGCGCTCGTCTGACCGGTCCCGCGCCACCGCGAGCCAGCATCATGCCATCCGTCCCTGCAGTGCGTCTCCTGGTCGCCTTGGCGGCGGTGGCCGCCGCCGGGCTCGCGCACGATGGGCCGCGGGCGGCCGACGAGACGGCGGCGCCGGTCATGTTCGAGGAGCACGTGCGACCTCTTCTCAAGGCGCACTGCCTCGACTGCCATGGCGCGACGGAGACGCTCGAGGGCTCGCTCGACCTGCGGCTCGTTCGCCTCATGCGGGCGGGTGGCGACAGCGGTCCGGCGATCGTGCCCGGCGACGCCGCCGGCAGCCTCATTCTCCAACGGGTGCGTGCCGGCGACATGCCCCCCGGTGAGAAGAAGATGTCGGCGGCGGAGCAGGACCTGCTCGCGCGGTGGATCTCCGCCGGCGCGCCGACGAAGCGTCCCGAGCCCGAGGCGATCGCGCCCGGCCTGGCGATCACGCCGGAGGAGCGTGCCTTCTGGGCGTTCCAGCCGGTACGTCGTCCCGACGTGACGGCCGATCCGGCCGTGCCGCGTGCGCCGATCGACGCGCTCGTCTTCGGTGCGGACGGCCCGCTGCCCGCGGAGGCCGCGCGTCATGCGCTCGTCACACGTGCCTTCCTCACGCTCACCGGCCTGCCACCCGCCCACGCCGACGTGGAGCGGTGGGCCGCCGATCCGAGCGCGGACTGGTTCGACCGGCTCGTCGACGAACTGCTCGCCTCGCCGCACTACGGCGAGCAGTGGGCGCGGCACTGGCTCGACGTGGCGGGCTACGCCGACTCGGAGGGGGCGACGCTGGCCGACGAGGTGCGCCCCTGGGCGTGGCGCTATCGCGACTACTGCATCGACGCCTTCAACGCGGACGTGCCGTTCGATCGCTTCATCGCCGAGCAGCTCGCCGGCGACGAGATCGCGGGGGCTCGGTCGGGCGACTGGACGGCGGAGCAGATCCGGCTGCTCACGGCGACGGGCTTCCTGCGCATGGCCGCGGACGGGACCGGCAGCGGGGGCGACACGCCCGAGGGGCGCAACCAGACGGTGGCCGACACCGTGCGCATCGTCGGCACGTCGCTGCTCGGCATGAGCGTGCACTGCGCGCAGTGCCACGATCACCGCTACGATCCCGTGCTCCACACCGACTACACGGCGCTGCGTGCGGTCTTCGAGCCGGCCCTCGACTGGAAGGCGTGGAAGACGCCCGCGCAGCGCCTCGTCTCGATCCAGACCGAGGCCGAACGGGCACAGGCCGCGGCGATCGAGGCCGAGGCACAGCTCGTCGCCACGGACCGGGCGGCGAAGCAGGCGGAGTTCATCCGCCAGGCGCTCGAGCAGGAACTCGCGAAGTTCGAGGAGCCGCTGCGCGGTCGGCTGCGCGCCGCCTACGACGCACCGGAGAAGGAGCGTACCGACGAGCAGCGGGCGCTGCTCAAGGCGCATCCGAGCGTGAACGTCACGCCGGGCGTCCTCTACCAGTACCTACCGAAGGCGGCGGAGGAGCTCAAGGCCCTCGACAAGACGATCGCCGACGTCCGCGCGAAGAAGCCCGCCGAGGAGTTCATCCAGGCCCTCGTCGAACCGGCCGGTCACCTGCCCGAGACGCGACTCTTCCACCGAGGCGACCACCAGCAGCCGAAGCAGGCGGTGCTCCCCGCGCCACCGCAGGTGGCCGTGCCCGAGGGACGGCACGAGCCGTTCGCGGCCGACGACACGTCCCTGCCGACATCGGGCCGGCGGCTCGCCCTCGCCCGCTGGCTGGCATCGCCGACCAATCCGCTCACCGCCAGGGTCATCGTCAACAGGATCTGGCTGCACCACTTCGGACAGGGACTCGTCGCCACCCCCGCGGACTTCGGCAGCCTCGGCGCGCGACCGTCACATCCCGCCCTGCTCGACTGGCTCGCCGACGAGTTCGCGACGCGGGGCTGGAGCGTGAAGCACCTCCAGCGCGTCATCATGCGCACGGCCGCCTGGCGCCAGGCGCGTGGCGGTGTCCCCCTGGGCGGCCTGCCCGCGCCGCTCCTGCGCCTCGAGGCGGAGACCATCCGGGACCGGATGCTCGCGGCCACCGGCACGCTCGATCGCTCGATCGGGGGCCGGCCGGTGGGGATCAAGGACGACGACACGGGCCAGACGGTCGTCGACGGACCGCAGAGCCGCCGCAGCCTCTACGTGCAGGTGCGGCGCAGCCGGCCGGTCGCGATGCTCCAGGCGTTCGACGCGCCGGTCATGGAATGCAACTGCGAGGTGCGGCCGGTTTCCACCGTCGCCACGCAGTCGCTCATGCTCCTCACCGGCGAGTTCATCCTGGATCAGGCTGCGAGGCTCGCCGAGCGGGCCGTCCAGGTCGCCGCCTCGCTCGATCCTCCGCCCGCAGCGGCAAGCCTGGCGACCGCGCTCCCGCAGCCGCCCCGGCCGACGTGGACCTACGGCTACGGCGCGGTCGACGAGCAGGCGGGGCGGACGGCGTCGTTCGCCCCACTCGGACACTGGACCGGTTCGCAGTGGCAGGCAGGCGACACGCTGCCCGACGCCGCGCTCGGCTGGGTGCTCCTGAACGCATCGGGCGGCCACCCGGACGCGGCCGAGCGGGCGGTCATCCGGCGGTGGACGGCTCCGGCCGACGCGCGGGTGTCCGTGACCGGCACGCTCACCCACGCGAGCGAACAGGGCGACGGCGGGCGCGGGCGGCTCGTGTCGAGCCGCACGGGCCTCGCGGGCACGTGGACGGCGCAGCATGGCTCGGCGGCCACCGACGCCGTGGATCTCGTCGTGCAGGCCGGCGACACGCTCGACTTCGTGACCGACTGCCGCACGAACCACGCGTCCGATTCGTTCACCTGGCCGGTGACCCTCACGATCCGCACGCCCGACGGGGCGACGGCGATCGCGAAGAGTACCGAGCAGTTCCTCGGCCCGACGACGGTCGAGCCGTTCGCGCCGACATGGATCGTGGCGGCCTGGCGACTCGCCTACGCCCGCGACCCGTCGGCGGAGGAGGTCGCGCTCGCCGCCGACTTCGTCCACCGCCAGTTCGCCACGTTCCAGGCGCGGCCTGCGGCGGTGCCAGAAGGGCGCTCCCCCGCCCGACAGGCGCTCGTGAGTCTCTGCCAGGTGCTCCTCGGATCGAACGAGTTTCTCTACCTCGACTGACCGGCGCCGCCGGACCACCTCCATGCGGGATCACGATCACGACCACGGCACGTCGGCTGACCACCCGTCCGGCCGTGTCGCGTGCCACCACCGGCGCGCCTTCCTCCGGGGCGGATCGCTCGGAGCCGGCACGCTCGCGCTCGCCTGGCTGCTCGAACGCGAGCAGGCCGCCGCCGCGACGAAGCCGCCGCTTCCCAAAGAGGCCCCGCGGATCGACCTCCTGCCGAAGCGGCCCCACCATCCGGCGCGAGCCCGGGCGATGATCTCGCTCTTCATGCATGGCGGTCCGTCCCACATGGATCTCACCGATCCGAAGCCGGAGCTGTCGAAGCGGGACGGCACCGACTATCCCGGCGACATCACCTACAGCTTCGTCAACGAGGCGAGCAAGAAGCTCCTCGGCACGAAGTGGTCGTTCGCGAAGCACGGGGCATGCGGCACCGAGATCTCCGAACTCCTGCCGGAGACGGCCGGCATCGTCGACCGGCTCTGCCTCCTCCGCGGCATGCACACCGGCGGCAACGGCCACGAGGTGTCGATCCGCTACTTCCACGGCGGCATCCCCGGCGTGCTCGGCCGACCGCACCTCGCCTCCTGGCTGCTCTACGGGCTCGGCTCGGAGACGGACAACCTGCCCGCCTACATGGTGCTCACCGACCCGGGCGGCCTGCCGGTCGACGGCGTCACCAACTGGTCGAGCGGCTTCATGCCGCCGCTGTTCCAGGGCACCGTGCTGCGGCCGAAGGAGCCGCGCATTCTCAACCTCGATCCGCCGCCGCACCTCGCCGGCGAGCCGCAGCGCCAGACGCTCGACCCGCCCGGCGCGCACCCCCGCCGACACGCCGCCCGCGTCCCCGGCCAGTCGGACCTCGACGCGCGGATCGCGAGCTACGAGCTCGCCGCGCGGATGCAGACGGCCGCCCGCGAGGCGCTCGACGTCTCACAGGAGACGAAGGCGACCCACGCGCTCAACGGCCTCGACGACGACGCGACCCGCGAGTATGGCACTCGCTGCCTGATCGCCCGCCGCCTCGTGGAGCGCGGCGTACGGTTCGTGCAGCTCTTCCTCGCCGGCCAGCCGTGGGACAACCACTCGAACCTCGGCTCCGCGCTGCCGGCGATCTGCCGCCGCACCGACAGGCCCGCCGCCGCGCTCGTGAAGGATCTCGCCCAGCGCGGCATGCTCGACGAGACGATCGTCCACTGGGGAGGGGAGATCGGCCGGCTGCCGGTCACGCAGAACCAGGGCGCGCCGGAGAAGCATGGCCGCGACCACAACGGCCAGGGCTTCAGCATCTGGCTGGCGGGCGGCGGCATCCGGCCCGGCATGGTCCACGGTGCGACCGACGAATTCGGCCATCGGGCCGTCGAGGGAATCGTGACGCCGAACGACTACCAGGCCACGCTCCTGCACCTCTTCGGGCTCGACTGGAACGAGCTCGTCTTCCCGCATGCCGGTGCCGCGCAGATCGTCACCGCCGGACGGCCCGCCCGCGTCGTCCACGAGATCCTCGCGTGAGGCGCGTCCCTGCCCGGCGGACGTCGCCCGACGGGGGCGGACCGGCCCCGCCGACCGTCGTAACGCGCGTGGTGGACCGCGCGGATCGTGCCGACTGGAGCGGTTGCGCGGCGGCAAACCTTGTCCAGATTCCGGTGTATGCTTGATCAAAATGGGCGCATGGGCTTCCGGGGCACGTTCGCCACGGCCGGTGTCCCGAGGGGCGCGTGGACCCGCTCGTTCGATGGTCAACGACAATCGCGAGTTCATCGACGAGTTTCTCGTCGAGTCGTCGGAGAATCTCGACCAGCTCGATCGCGATCTGCTCGCACTCGAGCAGGCACCCGATGATCCCGAGCGGCTGGCGAGCATCTTTCGCACCGTCCACACGATCAAGGGCAACAGCGGCTTCTTCGGGTTCTCGAAGCTCGGTGCGCTGACCCACAACGGCGAGCATCTGCTCGGCCAGCTGCGCGACGGCCAGCTGCGTCTCGACGACCGCATCACCGGCTCGCTCTATTCGATGGTCGATGCGGTGCGATCGATCCTGCGATCCATCGAGGCGACGGGCTCCGAGGGGGAGGTCGACCTGCAGGATCTCACGAGCCGGCTCGCGGCCGTCGCGACGGACACAAGGGTGCTCGCGCGGGCGGAGCGGACGGTCGCCGCCGATGCGGCGAGCCCGACACCCGCGTCGTCAGGCGCCGTCCTCGCCGCAGACCCGCGTCCCGTGCTGCCGCGGGCCGGATCGGCTCCGTCGGCGCCGGCCATCGACAGCCCGGCGGCGTCCTCCGCAGCCCCCTCGCCCACGCCCTCACCACCCGAGGCCGTCGCGCCCGCGCCGCCGCGCGTCGCACCGCAGGTCCCGGCGGCGGCCGCTCCCCCCGCGGCCGAGAGCACGATCCGCGTCGACGTGGCCCTGCTCGGGTCGATCCACGACCTCGTCGGTGAGCTCGTGCTCGCCCGCAACCAGCTGCGCAGCCTCGAGATCGAGGATCCGGCGATCCAGGCCGTCGCGCAGCGCATCAATGCCGCCACGAACGCCCTCCAGGAGGTGGCGGTCAAGACGCGGATGCAGCCGATCGAGCACCTCTTCAGCAAGTTTCCGCGGATCGTGCGGGATCTCGCCGTGACCTGCGGCAAGGAGGTGCACTTCCTCGTCGACGGCACCGACACGGAGCTCGACCGCACGCTGGTGGAGAGTATCCGCGACCCGCTCACGCACCTCATTCGCAACGCGGTCGACCACGGCATCGAGCGCCCCGACGTGCGGGAAGCCGCCGGCAAGCCCCGCGCCGGCCGCGTGACGCTCCGGGCGTACAACGAGAACGGCCAGGTGACCATCGAGGTGAAGGACGACGGGGGCGGCATGTCGGTGGAGGCCGTGCGGGCGAAGGCGATCGCGCGCGGACTCGTCTCGGCCGAGGCCGCCACCCGGATGCCCGATGAACGCCTCCTCCAGTTCATCTTCGAGCCCGGTTTCTCGACGGCGACGACGGTCACGAGCATCTCGGGTCGCGGCGTGGGCATGGACGTCGTTAAGACGAACATCGAGTCGATCGGCGGAGCCGTCGACGTGCACAGCCGCTCGGGCCTCGGGACGACGATCCGCGTGCGCGTGCCGCTGACGCTCGCGATCATGCCGGCGCTCGTCATCCGCTGCGCGGGGCAGCGGCTCGCGATTCCGCAGGTCGCGGGGAGCGAGCTCGCTCCGCTCCGACCGGACCGGCCCGACGGACGCATCGAGGGGCTCGACGGCAACCCCGTGATGCGGGTGCACGGCCGGCTCGTGCCGGTGATCTTTCTCGACGAGCTGCTGGGCCTTCGCGAGCGCTCCGCCCACCGGGAGTTCGGCACCGTCGTGCTCCTGCGCGTCGACGAGCGCGAATTCGGCCTCGTGATCGACGGGCTCGGAGGGGGCTCGGTCACGGCGACGCGGCGGGCGGCCGAGGACATCGTCTCGCTCACGACGATCGTGGTGAAGCCGCTCGGCGGCCTCCTGTCGCAGATCGGCGTCTATGCCGGGGCGACCGTGCTCGGCGACGGCGACGTGGCGCTCGTGCTCGACCCGCGCGGACTCCTCCGGGCGGCCCACGTGCCTCCACAGCAGGCCGAGGCCCGGCCCGCGGCCGCCGCGACCGGCGCCGCGTGGGTCGAATCGGACCGCTATCTCGTCTGCCGCACCTCCGGGGGCCGCCGCGTGGCGGTGCCGCTCAACGAGGTCACGCGGCTCGAGCATTATCCGGCGAGCCAGCTGCAGCCCGTCGCCGGGCGAAGGGTCATCCGCCGGCACGGCGGATTCACGCCGGTGGTCGACGTCGACGCCCTGCTCGGCGTGCCCGCGGCGCCGACGCCCGAGATGGTGCACCTCGTGATCGTCGGCGACACCGGCCTGGCGGTCCGTCAGATCCTCGACGTGGTCGCGGCCGAATCACCGCTCCACCCGCACCTCTCCATGCCGGGCGTGGTCGGGTCGCTGTCGCTGGGCGGCGTCGCGACCGAGGTGCTCGACCTCGCACCCCCGCTCATGCGATCGATGGCGGTGGCACCATGACCACGGCCGGAGAGACCACCGCGCTCGACGCGTGCTGCTTCATCGTCGCGGGGCACCACTTCGCCGTGGAATCGGCCTGCGTCGAGGAGATCCTGCGCGGCGGCCGTCCCACGCGCGTGCCGCTCGCTCCGCCGGAGGTCAGCGGGGTGCTCCACCTGCGCGGCCGGATCGTGCCGGTCATCGACATGCGACGGCGGCTCCGCCTGACCGCCGACGGCGCGGCCGCGATTCACGTCATCATCCGCGCGGGGGACGAGTGGTACGACCTGCTCGTCGACGACGTGCTGGGCGTGCAGTCCTTCCCCCGCGGCCGCATCGAGGAGCCCGGCGGCGACGGTCTCCACGACCCGCGGGTGGGCGTCGTCGCCGACGACGGCCACCTCGTCCACCTGCTCGACCCCCAGCGCATCGTCCAGCCGCTCTTCCGCCAGCGTACGTCCCCCGTCATCACGCATGGAGCATCGCATGTCGGTTCCGTCGCCTAAACGCCCCTCCATCGCGGGCGGATGGCTCTCGCTGTTCAGCAACCAAGTGCTCCTGTCCCTGCTCGCGGTGTCGCTCATCCCCCTGGCACTCATGGGTGCGCTGACCTACTGGGCCGCGTCGGCGGCGCTCCGGGCCCAGGCGTTCCGCCAACTGGAGACGGTCCGCACGATCACCGCCCGTTCCGTCGAGCGGTACTTCGGCACGTTGCAGGAGCAGCTGCGCGTGGTGTCGGAGGACCTGATGACGGTCGACGCCCTCGCGCAGTTCACGACCGGCTTCGACTCGCTCCTCACGGAGGACGCAGGCGATCCCGCGGTCCTGGCCGGGGCACGGCGCGACCTGTCGGCGTTCTACACGACGGAGATCCAGTCGGCGGTGCAGATGCGCGACGCGTCCGTCGGCGACATGGGGGCGCTCGCGACGGCGCTCAGCGACCGCGCCGCGATCCTCCAGGACCTCTACATCCGCAAGAACCCCAACCCCGTGGGATCGAAGGAGCTGCTCGACGCGGCCACGGACGACTCGGCCTACACGCGGACGCATGCGACGTTCCACCCGCTCTTCCGCAACCTCCGCGCGCGGTACAACCTGTACGACGTCTTCCTCATCGATGCCACCAACGGCGCCATCGTCTACTCGGTCTGCAAGGAGATCGACTACGGCGTGTCGCTGCGGAATGGTTTTCTGGCGGCGACGAACTTCGGCAAGGCGGTCCAGGAGGTGCTCGGGAGCGGGCGGCGCGACGTCGTGGCCTTCGCCCAGTACGAGCACTACCTGCCGTCGGCCATGGCCCCGGCGTGCTTCATCGTGGCGCCGGTCCACAAGGACCGGCAGCTGATCGGCGCGGTCGCCTTCCAAATCTCGGTCGAGCGGCTCAACGAGATCGTCGGCGAGCGCACCGGCATGGGCGTCACGGGCGAGACCTACGCGATCGGCCCCGACCGCTTGTTCCAGACCAACTCCCGATTCGCCGGACAGCTGGGTGTCGCGACCACGATCATCAACCCCAAGTTCCGCGTCGACACCGAGCCGGTGCGGTCGGCGCTCGACCAGAACTCGTCCGGGACCGCGATCACCGTCGACTACCGCGACCAGTCCGTGCTCTCGTCCTGGACGCCGATCACGGTGCACCGGGACCCCGCGTCGGCGCGGGGTACGGTGCGTTGGGCGCTCGTGTCGGAGGTGCAGGAGTCGGAGGTCCTGCAGCCGATCGCGTCGCTCAAGAACTATGCGCTCACGATCTTCGGGCTCACGACCCTGGGCGTGCTGCTCGTCTCGGCGGGCATCGCACGGCGACTGACCGCCGAGACGCGGCGTCAGGCGTCGCTCATCGACGGGATCGTCCAGAACACGCACACGCTCGCGAGCTCGTCGGAGGAGCTGACGAGCGTCAGCCAGCAGATGAGCGCGGCGGCGGAGGAGACGACGGCCCAGGCGAACCTCGTCTCGGCGGCCGCCGAGCAGGTGAGCGCCAACGCCCGCACCGTCTCGGGCTCGATCGAGAACCTCGTGACGAGCATCCACGACATCGCCCGCAACGCGCAGGATGCCGCCACGACCGCCCGCCAGGCCGTGACGCTCGCGGGGTCGACGAGCGACACGATGGGATCGCTCGGTCGATCCAGCCAGGAAATCGGCAAGGTCGTCAACGTGATCACGACGATCGCGGAGCAGACCAACCTGCTCGCCCTGAATGCTACGATCGAGGCGGCGCGGGCCGGCGAGGCGGGCCGGGGATTCACCGTCGTGGCGAACGAGGTCAAGGAGCTCGCCCGCGAGACGGCCAAGGCCACCGACGACATCCGCGGCCGCATCGAGGCGATGCAGACCGACACGAAGCGGGCCGTCGGCGCGATCGACGAGATCGGCCGCGTGATCGAGCGGATCGACAGCCTCCAGGCGAAGATCGCGGTCGCCGTCGAGGAGCAGTCGGTCACGACGAGCGAGATCAATCGCAACATCGTCGAGGCGACCACGGGCTCGTCGGAGATCGCCGAAAACATCCTCCAGGGGGCCCAGGCGGCGCAGAGCACGGCCGAGGGGGCCGCCAACACGCAGATCTCGTCCCGCGAACTGGCGCGGATGGCCCAGGATCTGCAGCGTCTCGTGGACGACTATCGCCAGTAAGGCCGGTAGGATGACGCCTCGCCCGTCGGGCATGGAGGAAACGGCATGCGAGCGCTCGTGGTGGACGATTCGGGAGCCGGTCGCGGCATCGTGACGCGCGTGCTGCGCGGGCTCGGCTTCGAGTGCGTGGAGGCGGGCGGCGGCGCGGAGGCGATCGATGAGATCGCGCGCGAGCCGCGACCCACGCTGGTGACGGTCACCCGGCAGCTGTCCGGTATGGACGGGCTCGAGCTCACACGACGGATTCGGCAGGCGCCGCACGGCCGCGAGCCGAAGGTGGTCGTGTTCTCATCCGACGCGGATCCGGCACGGCAGGACGAGGCCCGGACCGCCGGTGCGGATGCGTACGTCGTCAAGCCGTTCACGTCCGACTCGCTCGGACGGGCGCTTGCGTCCCTCGGTCTCGTCCAGCCCCCCGCGTCGGCCGCCGCGACGGGATCGACGCCCATCCGGGTGCTGGTCGTGGACGACTCCTCGACCATCCGCACGCTGCTCACCGCGACGCTCGGCGAGGATCCGGGCATCAAGGTGATCGGCACGGCGGTGAACGGGCGGATGGCGGTCGACATGGTGACGACGAGCCCGCCCGATCTCGTGCTGCTCGACGTCGAGATGCCGGTGCTCGACGGCGTGTCGGCGCTCCGCGAGATCCGGCGCATCCACAGGCGTCTGCCAGTGATCATGTTCTCGAGCCTGACGGAGCGGGGGACGGCGGTGACGCTCGATGCCCTGCTGGCCGGTGCGAACGACTACGCGGCGAAGCCCTCGGGCCTTCGCCCCGAGGACCTGACGGCGCGGATCCGCGAGGAACTCGTCACGAAGATCAAGGCGCGCGTGCCACGCACGGCCCCGCCGGCCGTCGCCCTGCCACCACCGCGTCCTGACGCCGCGCCCGCGCGGGCCGACGTCGTCCGCGGTGTCGTGATCGGCGTGTCGACGGGTGGCCCGGCCGCCCTGGCCGAGATCCTGCCGCACTTCGCCACGCGGGCGACCGCCCCGGTGCTCATCGTGCAGCACATGCCCGCATCCTTCATGCCCCACCTCGCCGAGCGCCTCGCGAAGATTTCCGGAGCTGCCGTGCGCGAGGCGGTCGACGGCGCGCCGCTGCGGGACGGCGACGTGCTCCTCGCGCCGGGCGGCCGTCACCTCACGATCTGCGGCGACCGCGACCACCCGCGCGTGCGGCTGACCGACGATCCGCTCGAGAACGCCTGCCGTCCGGCGGCCGACGCGCTCTTTCGCACGGCGGCACAGGTCTGGGGGGCGGGCACCCTCGGGATCGTGCTGACCGGCATGGGACGCGACGGCCTGGCCGGCTCCCGGGCCGTGGTCGACGCCGGCGGTGACGTGCTCGCGCAGGACGCGACGACCAGCGTCGTGTGGGGCATGCCCGGCGAGGTGGCCAAGGCGGGACTGGCCCAGATGGTGCTGCCGCTGGCACGGATCGGGCCCGAGATCGCGGCCCGCCTCAAGTGCGCGGCGACGTGACGATCGCCTGAGACCCGGACACCTCACGTGCAACACATCAAGGTAAGCCCCGTACAGTACGCCTTCCTCAAGGCGTTCCTGCGCGATCGCACCGGCAACGTGATCGATGACTCGAAGCAGTACCTCGTCGTCGCCCGGCTGATGCCGATCGTCAAGCAGCGCAGCATCCCCAGCCTCGACACGCTCATCGATCGGCTCAAGGTCAACGGGGATCCGCGGCTCGAGGCGGACGTGCTCAACGCGATGATGATCCACGAAACGTCGTTCTTTCGCGACAAGACGCCGTTCGAGACGCTGCGGGCCCTCCTCACGGAGCTGCTGCCCCGCCGCTCGGCCCACAAGAACCTCGCGATCTGGTCCGCCGCCTGCTCGACCGGCCAGGAGCCCTTCAGCCTCGCGATGCTGCTCAACGAGCACTTCCCCGAGCTCGTGGCAACGTGGCGCATCCGCATCATCGCCACCGACATCTCCGAGGAGGTGCTCACGCGGGCCCGCGAGGGCATCTTTTCGAACCTCGAGACGAACCGCGGCCTGCCGCCGGCCTACCTCAAGAAGTACTTCAGCCCGCTGCAGGGCAAGTGGAGCATCGGACAGGAGTGCCGCAAGCTCGTCGAGTTCCGGTGCCTGAACCTCAACGAGGCATGGCCGCCCATGCCCTTCTTCGATTTTGTCTTCCTGCGGAACGTGATGATCTACTTCGACGTGCCGACCAGGGCGAGCCTCGTGCAGAAGGTCCGTCGCGTGCTCAAGCCGGACGGCGCGATGTTCCTCGGCGGCGCCGAGACGCTCATCGGCATCGACACCGGATACGACCGCATCACCGGATCGGGCTGCAGCTACTACCGGCCCAAGGGGAAGGCGTGAGCCCCCCCGCGCCGCCCGTTCCGGCGACCGCGCGGGCCATTCGCCTCGTCTCAGAACTGGTACTCGAGGCCGAACGAGACGCCCTGCGCCCAGAAGATGCTCGTGCGCAGGTCGAAGACGGGGGCCGGCACGCCCTGGAGCGTGCCGCCGCCGAGCTGTGAGGGGTTCACCGCGATGTCGACCTGGTCGGCCGCGCGGCCCACGGTCGTGAGCCACAGGAACGTGTATCCGATCGAGAGGCGGCACTGGGACCAGAGCGCGTAGTCCGCGGCGATCCCGACCTCGCCGGCGGCGGCGAGGAGCGACGTGTCGAAGCTGCCCATGTTCGTCGGCTGCGCCAGGAGCCCGCCGGGCGTGACACCCGTGACCGTCGTGGTCGTGTCGCCGGGGGTGCCGGTCGTCTCGGTGGCGAACGTCCCGCCGCCGATGCTCGTGCCGATCGAGCTGGCTCCGAGCGCGACGGTGCCGATGACCTGCAGCGACATCCGCTCCCGCCACCAGCGCTCGACGATCCCCAGCTCCGCCCCGTTGAACCGGGTGAGTGACCGGAAGACGTCGGCGGATGAGAACGCCTCGCGCGGCAGGCCTCCCGGCGTGCCCGTCGACACGACGGCGACGTCCTGCACGACGAGGGAGTCGTCGAGCATGAGAAACTTCCAGCCGCCGGTCAGGTACCGCCGGTGGAACCGCCCGCAGGCGAGCGCGTGCTGGTAGCGGACGTCGATACCACTCAACGAGGTCGTCTGGGTGGCTGCGAGCGCCTGTGCGAGGAGCGCGGGATCGCCCGGCACGCCGCCCGGCGGGGGCACGATGATCGCGGCCGGCTGACCGGTGACCGCGTCGACGTAGGGCCGCGCCAGCCAGGGGGCGCCGCCGCGACTGGTGATCGCCGTGGTGGACGTGGCGTTCGTGAGACCGAACCAGCCGGCGGACACGCCCCGGTGCTGCGTGGGATCGAACCAGTAGCCGCCGGTGATCCGACCTCCCGAGCGCATCGGCCCGAAGGCCTCGTCGCCTCCGAAGAGCACGACCGTGCCGGGCCGGCCCACCACGCCCACGTCGGCCGGGGCGGCCGTGGACGGGCTCGCGGTGATGAGGGGCGGCAGCCGCTGCGCCGCGCTGGCCCAGAGGAGATACTCGGCGTCGACCCACAGGCGCCCGAGCAGCTCGGAGCGAAAGGCGCGGGTATGGTCTCGCGCGCAGCCACACCGACATGACGACTGGTGGTAGGCGAGCTCTCCGGGGCCCGTCCACGCGGGGTCGACGAGATCGAGGTCGCAGGGGGACGCCGGCATCGGTTCCTGAAACCAGGTCAGGAGGCCGCCCGGATCGGTCGCGAAGTCGGGGACGCGCCAGGGATCGAGTCCGCCCGGCACCTGCGGCTCGTCGGCCCGCCGGACATCCGACCCGCGCGCGACGGGGACCTGCGGCGCCGGATCGGGACGCGGCGCGTCCTTCGCGGCCCCCGCGTCGCCGACCGACGCCGGGTAGCCGAGCGGATCGGGGGTGTCGGCTCCGATCGCCGTCGAGCACGCGACGAGCCAGCAGACCCACGTCAGCGAGGAGCGCCGTACCGCCATGATCCGCCTTGCATGAACGTGGAGGTCGCGTCGCCCGGCCCGCAGCGGCCGCGGGTCGCACGATCCTCCCGGCCCTCCGGTATCCGCGGAGACCGGACCGTCGTTCTGTATCGGTCGCGTCGAATATGCGGGGTGAGCGGGATTTCACGGCCGCGCGCACCACCCCCCCCATCCACCCAGGTCCGCACAATCGCTCAAGTCGGACGGGAGGCCTGCCGAAAATCGATGTGGCGGATGAGGGTCGCGGGGTGCGCGGTCCTGCCGCCTCCGTGACGGACCGTTTCAGGGGGGCCTGGACGACCGTGCATGGCCCGCCGCAGATTCGCTCCCGTTCGCGTGCCCCGCACGCTGGTCGTGCTGGCCCTCGTGGCCGGCTGCGCGGGCGGCTGCACCCGGGGCCGCTACTACGTGCAGGCCGACCGTGAGGTGAGCACGCTGCTCGCCGAGAAGTCGTGCGACCCGCGCTGGGCCGTTCCTGCCACGTACACCGTGCGGCAGGACGAGCGCAGCCGGTTCTACGACTCCTACGACCAGGTCTTTCCGCCGATGCCGCCGGACGACCCGACCGCCCACCGCTACATGCACTGCGTCGACGGCAAGAAGGGCTGGCCGCGCTGGCATGCCAACGGCGACCGCACGACGCTCGACAACCCCGACTGGCGGGCGCGGCTGCACGAGGTCGTCACCCTCACGTCGTCGGGCGCGGTCCAGCTCGACCTCGCGGCGGCGGTGCGACTGGCCTACCTCAACTCACTCGACTGGCAGGATCAGCTCGAGACACTCTACCTCTCCGCGCTCGACGTCAGCACCGAGCGGTTTCGGTTCGACGTGCAGTTCTACGGCGGCAACACCACCGACTACGCGAACCGCGGCCCACTCAATCCGCGCGGCCCCTCCACCACGTGGACGACCGACACGAATCTCCGCGCACAGAAGTATTTCGCGACGGCGGGCACCGTGGTCGTCGGGATCCTCAATTCGGTGGTCTGGCAGTTCGCGGGCCCCGACCGCTACAGCAACGTATCCCTCGTGAACTTCAATCTCGTGCAGCCGCTGCTGCGGAACGCCGGCCGCTCGATCGCCCTCGAGCCGCTCACGATCGTGGAACGGGCGCTCCTGGCGAACCTCCGACGGCTGCAGTTCTACCGCCAGGGCTTCTTCCTGCAGGTCGCGGTGGGCGGCAACGCCCCGCCGGGCCTGCAACGTCGCGGCGGCTTCTTCGGAGGGACGGGCTTCACCGGCTTCACCGGCACGGGCATCGGCGGCTTTGGCAACATCGGCGGGGTCTTCTTCGGCGGGGGCGGCGT
>JBJTBO010000289.1:0-10737 GCA_046091445.1 Planctomycetaceae bacterium
GCCTCGCGACGGCCCTGCTGACGGCGGTCGTGCGGCTCGCGCCCGCGGCCGCCGCGGAGACGCTCTTCGTCGCCGAGCCGTTCACGCCGCGACACGCCTTCACGCCGGGGATCGAGGGTCCGGCCTGCGACCGCAGCGGCGCCGTCTTCGCGGTGAACTACGAGCGGCAGGGAACGATCGGCCGGGTGGCACCCGACGGGTCGGCCGAGGTCCATCTCGCGCTGCCGGGCACGAGCATCGGCAACGGCATCCGCTTCGCCGCCGACGGCACGATGTTCATCGCCGACTATGTCAACCACAACGTGCTGAAGGTGGCGCCGGGCGGTCGCGACGCGGTCGTCTTCGCGCACGAGCCGCGGATGAACCAGCCCAACGACCTCGCGATCGCCACCGACGGCACGCTCTACGCCAGCGACCCGAACTGGCAGGCCTGCACGGGGCAGCTCTGGCGCATCGACCCCGACGGCACCGTCGTGCTGCTCGCGGAGGGGCTCGGCACGACCAACGGCATCGACCTGAGTCCGGACGGCGCGACCCTCTACGTCAACGAAAGCGTGCAGCGGAACGTCTGGGCGTTTCCGCTGCGCGCCGACCGCACGCTCGGGGAGAAGCGGCTCGTGAGGCGGTTTCCCGATCATGGCTTCGACGGCATGCGGATCGACGTGGACGGCAACCTCCACATCACGCGGTACGGCAAGGGCACCGTCGTCGTCCTCACGCCCGCAGGCGAGATCGTGCGCGAGGTCGACGTGCTCGGCGCCCGGCCGAGCAATATCTGCTTCGGCGGCGCGGACGGTCGCACGGTCTACGTGACGGAGGTGGAGCATGGCCGGCTGGTGCGCTATCGCACCGACCGGCCCGGCTTCGCCTACGAGCGCATCACGAAGGCCGCACCGTCTCGCTGAAGGGCGGCCCCGACGGCGACCGCTCGATGTCATGGATCATGCGCGTCCCACGGCGCAGCCTGCGGTGGCGGGAGGTAGGAAGGTGGCCGATGCACCCGTCGTCTTCGCCACCGTGGATGTGGCCGCCATCCTCGACCTGCGCCATCGCGTGCTGCGGCCAGGCTGCCCGTTCGAGTCGGCACGGTTCGAAGGCGACGACGTCGACACCACGCGGCATTACGCGGCGCTGCTCGACGGCGAGGCGGTCGCATGCCTCACGCTCATGTCCGCGGCGTGGGAGGGGCGCGACGCCTGGCAGCTGCGCGGCATGGCGACCTCCTCACGGCACCGCCGCCTCGGAATCGGCACGGGGCTCTTGCGGCACGCGCTGGCCGACATCGACGGCATCGCATGCATGCGGCCGATGTGGTGCAACGCCCGCATCGCCGTCATCGACTTCTATCGACACCTCGGCTGGACGGTATTCTCCGAGCCGTTCGACATCCCCGGCATCGGGCCGCACGTCACCATGCTGCGCCGCGATTGATCCCCGCCGCCGCGTTGCACGTCCACTTCGGCGCCGCCCTGTGCTCCCGCCGCCGCAGCGGCCGCAGGCCGCGCCGCGGCCCGCGTGCCGCGCAGCGCCCACGGCCGCCTGGAGGGCGGCCGCCGCAGCAAGGGGGCACCTCCGGCTGCCCCCTGCTGCGCGAGCTGCCGGGGCCATGGATGGCCCGGCAGCGCTCAGGCATGCACCGCGAACTCGCCCGCGGCCGTGCTCGGCAGGTTCGTCTGTCCCATCAGCCAGAGATCGACCGCGCGGGCACACTCACGCCCCTCGTGGATCGCCCAGACGACGAGCGACTGGCCGCGGCGCAGGTCCCCCGCGGCGAACACACCCTCGCGGCTGGTCATGTAGTCGGCACCCGCCTTCACGTTGCCGCGTGGATCGAGCTCGAGGCCGAGATCGGCGATCGGGCCGACCTTCTCGGGGCCGACGAATCCCATGGCGAGCAGCGCCAACTGGCACGGCCACTCCTGCTCCGTGCCCTCGACCTCGCGAAACTTCTGGTGGCCCGTCGCGGGGTCCTGGTACCACTCGATCCGGATCGTCCGCAGGGCGCGAAGGCGACCGGCGTCGTCGCCGAGGAACTCCTTCGTGAGGATGCTCCACTCGCGACGGCAGCCCTCCTCGTGGGACGAACTCGTCCGCAGGATCTGCGGCCAGAGCGGCCAGGGAGTGCCCTGGGGCCGCTCCTGGCGCCGCGGATACTTGCCGAGGTCGGGCGGCTGCGGGAGCAGTTCGAACTGCGTCAGGCTCTTCGCCCCCTGGCGATTGCTCGTGCCGTCGCAGTCGCTCCCCGTGTCGCCGCCGCCGATCACGACGACGTCCTTGCCCTCGGCCAGGATCTGCCCGGGCACGTCGTCGCCGGCGTTGCATTTGTTCTGCTGCGGCAAAAACTCCATCGCGTAGTGCACGCCCTCGAGGTCGCGCCCCGGGATCGGGAGGTCGCGGCCGAGCGTGGCCCCGCCCGTGAGCACGATCGCGTCGTACTCCTCGTCAAGCTGCTGCGTGCGGATGTCGGTCCCCACGTTCACGCCACAGCGGAACTCGACTCCCTCCTCCTCCATCTGCCTGATCCGGCGCCAGACGCGCCACTTCTCGAGCTTGAAGTCGGGGATGCCGTACATGAGCAGCCCGCCGGGCCGGTCGGCACGCTCGAAGACGGTGACGAGGTGGCCGGCGCGGTTGAGCTGCTGCGCCGCGGCGAGGCCCGCCGGACCGCTGCCCACCACCGCCACCCGCTTGCCCGAGCGGACGGCGGGAGGCTCGGGCACCACCCAGCCCTCGTCGAACGCCCGGTCGGCGATCGCCATCTCGATCTGCTTGATGGCGACGGGATCCTCGTTGATCCCGAGCACGCAGGCCGCCTCGCACGGGGCGGGGCAGATGCGCCCCGTGAACTCGGGGAAGTTGTTGGTGGCGTGGAGACGCTGGCTCGCCTCGTGCCACTGCTGGCGGAAGACGAGGTCGTTGAAGTCGGGGATAATGTTCCCGAGCGGGCAGCCGGTGTGACAGAAGGGCACGCCGCAGTCCATGCAGCGGGCACCCTGCCTCGTCAGATCCTCCTCCGGAAGGATCGTGAGGAACTCGTTGTAGTTCGCGAGCCGCTCCGGCACCGGCGCGTAGCCGGCGACCTTCCGCTCGTACTTCATGAATCCGCGCACGTCACCCATGGACCTTCTCCTGCTGCCGGGCCTCGGCCCGTTCCTGTTCCGCGAGCCTGCGGAGATCCGCGAGCGCCCGCTTGTAGTCGGTGGGCATCACCTTCACGAACCGTGACGACTCGGTCTTCCAGCGGTCGAGGATCTCGCGGCCGCGGGTGCTGCCCGTGAACTCGACGTGCCTCGTGATCACGCCCTCGAGGTACTCGCGATCCTGCGGGTCGAGCGGCTCGAGTTCCACCATTTCGCGGTTGACGCGGGTGGGGAAGGTGCCGTCCTCGTCCCAGACGTAGGCGATCCCGCCGCTCATGCCGGCCGCGAAGTTGCGGCCCGTGCGGCCGAGGATCACGGCGCGGCCTCCGGTCATGTATTCGCAGCCGTGGTCACCCGTGCCCTCGACGACCGCCTCCGCGCCCGAGTTGCGCACGAGGAACCGCTCGCCGCAGAGGCCGCGGAGATAGATCTCACCCGCCGTCGCGCCGTACGCCACGACGTTGCCGGCGATGACATGCTCCTCGGCCTTGAACGTCGCCGCGCGGTCGGGCTTCACGATGATGCGGCCGCCGGAGAGCCCCTTGCCGCAGTAGTCGTTGACGTCCCCCTCCACGCTCACCTGGACGCCCGGGGAGCCGAACGCCATGAGGCTCTGCCCCGCCGAACCGCGGAACGCGATGCGGATGGTGCCGTCGGGCAGGCCGCCGGCCCCGTAACGCCTCGTGACCTCGCTCGAGAGGATCGTGCCGACGGTTCGGGTGAGGTTGCGGATCGGCAGTTCGAGCGACACCGGCTTCTTCTCCTCGAGCGCCGGCCGGCAGAGGGCGAGGAGCGTCGTCATGTCGAGCGACCGCGCGATGCCGTGGTCCTGGGGCTCGGAGCAGTGCGTCTTCACGTGGGCCGGCATGATGGGACGGTGGAGGATCGTGGAGAAGTCGAGCCCCCGGGCCTTCCAGTGGGCGATCGCGGCCCGGGTGTCGAGCCGGTCCACGCGACCGACCATCTCGGCGATCGTGCGGAAGCCGAGCTTCGCCATGATCTCCCGCACCTCTTCCGCGAGCAGGAAGAAGTAGTTGACGACGTGCTCCGGCTGGCCGGTGAACTTCTTGCGGAGCTCCGGATCCTGGGTGGCGACCCCCACGGGGCAGGTGTTCAGGTGGCACTTCCGCATCATGATGCAGCCCATCACGACGAGCGAGGCCGTGGCGATGCCGAACTCCTCGGCGCCCAGGAGCGTGGCCACCACGACGTCCTTGGCGGTGCGGATCTGGCCGTCGGTCTGCACGACGATCCGGCCGCGCAGGTCGTTCATGACGAGCACCTGGTGCGCCTCGGCGAGGCCGAGCTCCCAGGGTAGGCCGGCGTGCATGATCGAGGTCTGGGGGCTCGCGCCGGTGCCGCCGTCGTGGCCCGAGATCAGCACCACGTCGGCCTTGCCCTTCGACACGCCGGCGGCCACGGTCCCCACGCCCACCTCGGCCACAAGCTTCACGCTGATGCGGGCATGGTGGTTGGCATTCTTGAGGTCATGGATGAGCTGGGCGAGATCCTCGATGGAATAGATGTCGTGGTGCGGCGGCGGCGAGATGAGGCCCACGCCCGGCGTGCTGTGGCGGATCCGTGCGATCTCGCGATCGACCTTGTGGCCGGGCAGCTGGCCCCCCTCGCCGGGCTTCGCCCCCTGCGCCATCTTGATCTGCAGCTCCCGCGCGTTGACGAGGTAGAGGCTGGTGACGCCGAACCGACCGCTGGCCACCTGCTTGATCTTCGAGTTCTTGCTGTCGCCGTTGGGCTCGAGCTGGTAGCGGACCGGATCCTCGCCCCCCTCGCCCGTGTTGCTCCAGCCCCCGAGCCGGTTCATCGCGATGGCGAGCGTCTCGTGGGCCTCCTTCGAGATCGAGCCGTAGGACATCGCCCCGGTGGCGAAACGCCTCACGATTTCCTTCGCGGGCTCCACCTCGTCGAGCGGGATCGGTCCCCGGGACGAGGCGTCGTCGCCGTCCCACCTGAAGTCGAGCAGGCCGCGGAGCGTGAGCAGTTTCGTCTGCTGCTCGTCGATGAGCCGCTGGAACTTCCTGAATTCCTCGCGGCTGTTGATCTGCGTGGACCGCTGCAGGGCCGCGACCACGTCGGGGTTGAAGATGTGGGCCTCGCCCTTGCGGCGCCAGGCGTACCGGCCGCCGACGTCGAGCTCGAGGGTCTGGGGCACGTTCGTCCGGGGCCAGGCGTGCTCGTGGCGGCGCAGCGTCTCCTCGGCCACCGCGGACATCCCGATGCCGCCGATCCGGCTCGCCGTCCGCGTGAAGAACTCGTCGATGAACGGCCGCTCGAGCCCCACCGCCTCGAAGATCTGCGCACCGCGGTAGCTCTGCTGGGTCGAGATCCCCATCTTGCTCATGACCTTGAGCAGGCCCTTCGTGGCCGCCTTGACGAAGTTCGCATGGAGCTTGTCCCGGGGTATGTCGGCGTCGATCATCCGCTCGGCCTGCATCTGGTCGATCGTGGCGAACGCGACGTAGGGGTTCACCGCGCCCGCCCCGTAGCTCGTGAGCGTCGCGAAGTGGTGCACCTCGCGGGCCTCGCCCGTCTCGACGACGAGTCCGCAGCGGGTGCGCGTGCCCTCGCGAACGAGGTGGTGGTGGATGCCGGCGGTCGCCAGCAGCGAGGGCACCGCCGCGTGATCACCGTCCACGCCGCGATCGGAGAGCACGAGGATCGTCGCGCCCTCGGCGAGCGCCCGGGTCGCCTCGGCGCGCAGGGCGTCCATCCGCGCCCGCAGTCCCTCCGCCCCCGCGGCCGCCGGAAAGAGCAGCGACAGCGTGCGTGAGACGAGGCCGGCATGCTCCGTCACGGCCCCGGAACCGAGCGCCTTGATCCGAGCGCACTCGGCGTTCGTGAGGACCGGCGTCTCGAGACGGAGGAGACGCGCCTGCTCGGGCGTCGCCGCGAGCAGGTTGCCCTCGCTGCCGATCGTCGTGATCATCGAGGTGATGATCTCCTCCCGGATCGCATCGAGCGGCGGGTTGGTCACCTGTGCGAAGAGCTGCTTGAAATAGTTCGCGAGGAGCTGCGGCCGGTCGGAGAGGACGGCCAGGGGCGTGTCGTTGCCCATCGAGCCGATCGGCTCAGCCGCCGACGTGGCCATCGGTCCGATGATCACGCGGAGGTCCTCGAGCGTGTAGCCGTAGGTCCGCTGGAGTTCCAGCAGGCTCGCCCGCTCGCCGGCGACGCCTGCGGCCCGCCACGGGTCGAGGGCGGTCGGCGCGGCGGCATCGGTCGCCCGGTGGCCGTTGACCGCGGCGGCGAGTTCCTCGGGCCGCACCGCGTGCGAGCCCGTGGTCTCGGCGATTCCCGGCGGATCGGAGAGGGCGTCCAGCCGCACCTGGTGCGCCGTGAGCCACTCCCGCCAGGGGCGTGCCGTCGCCAGCGTGCGCTTGATCTCGTCGTCCTCGATGATCCGGCCCTCCCGCGTGTCCACGAGGAACATGCGGCCGGGGCGCAGCCGGCCCTTGCGGACGACCTCGCCCTGGGGAAGTTGCAGCACGCCGGCCTCGCTCGCCATCACCACGAGCCCGTCCTTCATCTGCCACCAGCGGCCGGGCCGCAGGCCGTTGCGGTCGAGCGTGGCACCGATCCGCACGCCGTCGGTGAAGGCCACGGCGGCGGGCCCGTCCCAGGGCTCCATGAGGCAGGCCTGATACTCGTAGTAGGCCCGCAGGTCGTCGGGCATGCTCTCGTGCCCGCTCCACGGCTCGGGAATGCACATGCTCACGGCCTCCTCGATCGACCGTCCGGTGAGCACCAGCAGTTCCAACGCGTTGTCGAAGCAGGCCGAGTCGCTGCCCCCCTCACGGATCACCGGCTTGATCTTCTCGAGATCCGGGCCGAAGACGGGGTGGGCGAGCATGCTCTCGCGGGCGTGCATCCAGTTGATGTTGCCCCGCACCGTGTTGATCTCGCCGTTGTGCGCGATGTAGCGGAAGGGATGGGCGAGATCCCACGTGGGGAAGGTGTTCGTGCTGTAGCGCTGATGGACGAGGGCGAGCGCGCTCGTGAGCCGCTCGTCGGAGAGATCGGGGTAGTACCTGGCCACCTGGTCGGCGAGCAGCAGCCCCTTGTAGATGAGCGTCTTCGCGGAGAGCGAGCAGACGTAGGTGTAGGCGTGCTCGGTGAGTCCGAGCGACCCGATCTCGATGCCGAATCGCTTGCGCAGCACGAAGAGCTTCCACTCGAAGTGGTCGCGCGAGATCTTTCGGCCGCGGCCCACGAACGCCTGCCGGATGAACGGCTCGACCTCCCGCGCGGTGCCTCCGATCGGCGAGTTGTCGGTGGGGACGGTCCGCCAGCCGAGAAACTCGAGGTCCTCCTCCCGGCAGAGCCGCTCGAAGAAGGCCTCGGCCGCCTCGCGGTCCCCCTCCGACGGAGGCAGGAAGAACGTGCCCGCGGCCCAGTCCCCCGGCTTGGGCAGCCGGATGCCGCTCTGCGGCGCCACGGCGGCGAAGAACTCGTGGGGCATCTGCAGGAGGATGCCCGCGCCGTCGCCGGTGAGCGGATCGCACCCGCAGGCACCGCGATGCGCGAGGTTCTCGAGCACCTCGAGCGCCTGCCTCACGATGCGGTGGCTCTTGCGGCCGTGCATGTTGACCACGAAGCCGACGCCGCAGGCGTCGTGCTCCGTGGACGGGTCGTAGAGCCCTTGGGCGGCTGGCAGGGTCGGAAGACGCGTGGTGCGGCTCATGGCGTTGGCCCGTGGCGGTTCAGGACGTTGGGGGGCGGGGCGTGGGACGTCGGACGAGGTTCGGAGTGGTTGGGAGTGTCGGGCCTGTGCTGCGGGATCCAGGGAGCCTCGAGGGATCACCGCCGTCGCGGTCGGCGGCGTCAGGATGCCGTCGCCGCGACCGGATTCGAGGCGTCGAGATCACGGGCATGACCATGCAGGAGTTCGATGAAGCGTCGGACCGTCGGTGACAGCGGCTTGCCTCGGGCGCGGATGATGCCGAGCGGTCGCACCAGGTCCTCGGTGCCCGCGGTCGTGATCTCGAGCGTGCAGAGCGTGCCTGCGGCCACCTCGCGCTGCACCGTGGGCTCCGGGAGGATGGCGACGCCCGAGTCGATCTCGACGGCGCGCTTGATCGTCTCCACGTTGTCGAAGGCCATCACGACGCGCGGCTCGATCCCCTCGGACGCGAGCAGGCGGTCGATCTCGTGACGGATCACGAGGTCGGGATCGAACGCCACCAGCGGCACGCCGTCGAGGGCGGCGAGAGGCACCTCGTTGCCGGCGGCCAGCGCATGACCGGGCGCGCAGACGAGCACGAGCGGTTCCTCCCGCCACGGCTCCGCCTGGATCGTCCTCGTGCCGCGGGCGTAGCTGACGATGCCGAGGTCGGCCGTCCCGTCCTCCACCGACTCGAGCACGCGTTCAGGATGGAGGTATTCGAGCCGCACGTTGGCCTTCGGGTGCAGCGTGACGAACTCCCGCACGTAGCGGCTCATGTGATGGAGGCCGACCGAGTAGATCGCCGCGACCCGCACCCGCCCCGCCACCTCCTCGTGCAGCGAACGCACCTCGTCCTCGAGGGCCTCGTACTGCGCGACGAGCTTGCGGCATCCGTCGACGAACACCTTGCCCTCGCGGGTGGGCACGAGCGGCCGTTTGGAGCGCTCGATGAGCTGCACGCCGAGGCGGTTTTCGAGCTGACCGACGAGCTGGCGCGCCGCCGACTGGGAGATGCCGGTGTCCTCGGCGGCCCGCGAAAAGCTCCGCCGGGCCACGATGTCGCAGAACCCCTTGAGCGACTTGAGATTCATGGCAGGCCACCCCTCCCGGGTCCGCGGCACACGCGGAGCGGCCCCGGGGAAAACCGACGGAAAAAGGAAGATTCAGGTCGGATGAGGAAAACAAATGATGCCTTCGGGCATCATTTGCAAATCGAATACAGACTAGCGGGCTCATGTGCGGGGTCAAGAGGCTCGAAACCGCAAAAAATCGTCTCGGAACCCCGCGCGGCGGTGTCGCGACCGGCCGCTGCCTCACGCCCGACCTCCATCCCCCGTGCGTCCCGCGTCTCGCCCAGCCTGCGAGGTCGCTACGACCTGCAGAATCGCTGCGACCCGAACCGATGAAGGGGACGGTCCCATCGTGTCGACGGATCGGGGAGATCGCGCCACCGCGCGGCTCGGATGCGGTACCCACAGCGGGACTCTCGTGCACGCGGCATCGTCCTGGCGCTGGCCATCGGACTGGTCCTGCCGTCGGCCAGGGCGCTGGCGCAGCCCCCCGCGCAGGAGATCGCGGACCCTGCCACGCCGCTCGTCGAGGGAGCCGAGGGAAGCATGGCTCCCGAGGACTGGTCGGACGAGGCGCGACCCCAGTCGCGGATCGACGCCGCCGTCGACGCGCGGCTCGCCGGGATTCCGCGGCCGCGCTACGTGCCGGCCACCGACCTCGTGCCACCTCGCGGAATCGTGCTCATCCAGACCGACCCGCGCCGGGGCGAATTTCCCATCAGCCTCGCGATGACCGGCTACCTGCAGCCGCGCTGGTTCCAGTTCGCGCGCGACGCCACCGAGTGGACCTACAACTCGGGGCGTGAGCGCACGGTCGAGAACATCAACACGTTCAACATCAACCGCTTCCTGCTCGCCTTCACCGGCCACGTGGTGGACGAGCGGCTGCTCTACAACTTCGCGCTCTTCGGCACGACGAACGCCGGCATCCGCGCCGGGGTCGTGCCGCTCGGCCAGGCGGGCTGGCGGTTCGACGACGCCGCGACCTTCGGCGTGGGCATGACGATCGTTCCCGGCTCGCGCGAGTGGTCCGACGCCTCGCAGTGGACCATCGGCGTCGATCGGAGCATGGCCAACACGTTCTTCCGTCCGGGCTTCAGCCCCGGCGCGCAGTTTTCCGGCGTGCTCGCCGATGACACGCTGCATTACCGCGCCGGCGTGTGGAACGCCATCGACGGTGGCACCACTGGCGTGCTCCGCCGCGGCACCTCGATGGCCTGGGCCGGCAACACGTGGTGGGAGCCGCTGGGGGCGTTCGGGCTCGGCCCGGGCGACATGGAGGTGCACGACGCCCCTGTCGTGCGGCTGGGCACGACGGGCGTGTATGCCCCGACGTATCCGCCCTTCATCTTCCCCGGCAACAACCCGGAGGACACGATCGTGCGGCTCTCCGACGGCACGCCGATCGCGGAGCCGAACGCGCTGGGGCCCGACTCGCAGATCAATCGCTTCGTCTACCAGCTCGCGACGGTCGATGCCGCGTGGAAATGGCGGGGTGTCGGCATCTTCTGCGAGTACTACTGGCGGCTGCTCGATGGGTTCCGTGGCACCGGCGTGTTCGAGCGGGCGAGCACGTTCGACCAGGGCGGCATGGGATACCTCTCCTGGTGCTTCGTGCCGCGCACCTACGAGGCCTACGCCCGCTCCAGCGTCGTCACCGGCCCCTACGGAACCGGCCAGGAGTACGGTGGCGGCCTCAACTGGTACCTGCGACGGAGCCGCCAGGCACGGCTCACGCTCGAGGGTCTCTACATGAATCGCAATCCCGCCCAGAACCTGCTCTATCCCTACCGCGCCGGCTACACCGGCACGGCGATCCAGACGCAGCTCCTCGTGATCTTCTGAG
>JBJTBO010000290.1:0-4387 GCA_046091445.1 Planctomycetaceae bacterium
TCGTCGCCCGTGCCGTCCCGTCGCCGGGGCTCGAACTCCCGGCGTTCGTCGCCCTCGGCAAAGATCCCTTCCCGTCGCGCGGGGGCTATCTCGGCGCGACGCTCGACCCGTATCACGTGCCGGTGCCGGGAGGCAAGGGACGCAATCTCGTGCCGCCGGTCGACCCGGGCCGGCAGGGACGTCGGCTCGCCGCGGTCGAGGCCGTGAGCCGTGCGTTCGAGACCGGCCGGGGGGCGGCCGTGCGCCGCACGCTCCACGACCACGTGCGCGGCGAGGCGATCGCGCTCATGGAGTCGCCACAGCTGGCGGCGTTCGATGCCGACGCCGAGCCGCGCGCCGTGCGCGATGCCTACGGCGACACGCCATTCGGCCGGGGCTGCCTCGTCGCCAGGCGGCTCGTGGAGGCGGGCGTGCGATCGGTGGAGGTGACGCTCGCCGGGTTCGACACGCACGCGGACAATTTCGCGGGGCATGCCGCGCTGGCCGGGACGCTCGACCCCGCACTCGCCGCCCTCGTGACCGACCTCGAGCGGCGTGACCTGCTCGACTCGACGGTCATCCTCGTGACCGGTGAGTTCGGCCGCACGCCGAGCATCAACCCGCTCGAAGGGCGCGACCATTGGCCGCACGGGTTCTCGGCGCTGCTCGCGGGTGGCGGCATCGCACGCGGATGCGTCGTGGGTGCGACCGATCCGGATGGGCGCGCGCGCGTGCCGAGCGAGCCGGTCGATGTCGCCGACCTGACGGCGACGGTGCTCGCCGCCCTCGGGATCGACTTCGCCCGAGAGATCGCGACCCCCGCGGGACGACCGATGCGGCTGTCCGGTGGCCGGGTGGTCGAGCGACTGCTGGTCGATGGTCTTCGGCCGCGGGCATGACGGCGGCGGCCACGCTCGGGGTGGTGCTTGTCGGCGATCGGTCGCGCATACTGGTGCCCGCGGGGCGGTCGCGCCCCGGGAACCGCCTCCGGAGGCCCTCGTGATGACCGTGACCCGCCGCGATTTTGTCGAGCACGCGCTGGCCCTCGCCGGCACCGCCCTGGCCGCCACGCCCTCACGCGCGGTCGGCCAGGAGGCCGGGCCGGCGAAGAACCTCGGTCCGAACGAGCGGCTGCGGGTCGCGGTCGTCGGTCTCAACGGCCGTGGCGACTCGCACCTGTCGGCGTGGCTCTCCGATCCGAACGCCGAGATCGTGAGCGTGTGCGACGTCGATCCGGCCGCGATCGACAAGCGGCGCAGCCGTTTCAAGGATCGTCGCCTGCCCACCGCCGTGCAGGACTTCCGCAAGCTGCTCGACGATCCGACCGTCGACGCGGTGTCGATCGCGACCCCGAACCACTGGCATGCCCTGATGTCCATCTGGGCGATGCAGGCCGGCAAGGACGTCTACGTCGAGAAGCCGTGCAGCTTCACCGTCGACGAGGGACGGGAGATGACGAAGTGGGCCCGGAAGCTCGGCCGCATCTGCCAGATGGGCGCGCAGAGCCGGAGCACGACGGGGATGCGGGAGTCGATCGCGTTCATCCACGGCGGCGGGATCGGCGAGATGAAGGTGGCTCACGCCCTCTGCTACAAGCGGCGGCAGAGCATCGGCTGGGTGAACGCCCCGGCGCCGATTCCGGCCGGCCTCGACTTCGACCTCTGGGCCGGGCCGGCACCCGCGATCGTGCCGGTGCGGCAGCGGCTCCATTACGACTGGCACTGGAACCGGCTCACCGGCAACGGCGACCTCGGGAACCAGAACCCCCACGAGCTCGACAAGGCCCGGTGGGCCCTCGGCAAGAACGAGCTGCCCAAGCGGGTGGTGAGCATGGGCGGGCGGCTCGGCTACGTCGACAATGGCGACACGGCCAACAGCCAGCTGACGATCTTCCAGTGGGATGACGCCCTGCTGATCTCGGAGGTGCGCGGCCTCGAGATCAAGACGCCCCCGACCATCGGCCGCAAGGCCGGCCCGCTGGGCGTGGCGAACATCTACTGGGGCACGAAGGGGTATCTCGTGACGCCCAACTATGCGTCGGGCGTGGCGTTCGACTACGACGGCAACGAGCTCGGCAAGTGGACGGGTGGCAGCGACAAGCTCCACTTCGAGAACTTCGCCGCCGCGGTCCGCAGCCGCAACTACGCCGATCTCCATCTCGACGTCGAGGATGGGCACTACTCGAGCGCGCTGGCGCATCTCGGCAACGTCTCCTGGATGCTGGGTGAGCGGGTGCCGCTGGGGACGCGGCCCACGCTGGCGGCGAGCGAGCCGCACGTCGTCGCGACGCTCGAGGGCTTCGAGCAGCACCTCAAGGAGAACGGCGTCGACTTCACCGACACGCCGCTCGTGCTCGGCCGCGAGCTTACCGTCGACCCGCGAACGGAGCGGACGGGCGATGCGGCCGCCAACGCCCTCTTCACGCGGGACTATCGCAAGGGCTACGAGCTGCCGCGGGTGTGACGCCGGTCACCGCAGCGGCTGCGGCTGGGCGGCGACGGGGCCGATCGCCCCCTGGGGCGCGACCTCGCAGGGGTGAAACGCCGCCCACACCGGATTGTGGTCGGAGACCTCGAGTGCCGTCTCGAGCGGGATGCCGAACGTGCTCTGCAGATCGAGCACGCCCGAGACACCGCGGTATTCGGCCGTCGCAGGCCAGGCGAAGACGAGATTGTCATAGGTCTTCGTGCGGCGCGTGTTGGTCGTCGTGTTCGCGATGGCCCAGCCGATGCCGGGGATCCGCGAGAACGACTTGAACTCCGGCGGCCCGGCATTGAGGTCGCCGAGCATGATCACGTCGTCCTCGTCGGGTCGTGCCCGCTGCATGCCGAGAAACACGTCGGCGAGGGCCTCGAGTTCCTGCGGCACCTCGTCGGGGTCGGTGTGGGTCGCGACGAGCCAGAAGGTGAACGCCATCTGCACCGGGATGACACGCGTGCGGAAGCGGGCACACAGCGGAGGGCGATGGAGCCGGTCCGAGGGGTCGGGGAAGACCGTGGGCGAGGACGGGTCGAGCTCGATGCGGTCGGAGTCGAAGACGAAGGCGTACTGCTCCTTGCTGTTCGTGCGTCCCTCGCGCGGTCCGATGAAATGCTGGTAGCGGCTGCCATCGGCGTTCACCGCCCGCACGAAGGCGGGCACGATCTCGTCCGATTTCGCCCGCACCTCCTGGATGCAGACGATGTCGAAGCGACGCACGATCCGGGCGAGGATCTCGACCACCTGCGCCTTGGCCATCTTCGACTCGCCGAACACCTGGATGTTGAAGCTCGCGACGAGGATCGCATCCCACGGCTTGGGCTGTGGCCCGACGGGTTGCTGCGCCGTCGTCTGCCCGCCGCCGCCGACGACCACGAGGCACCATGCGACGAATCCACCGGCTGCATGGAGGGTCCGCCGGGCGCGCGGCGGCATCATGCGGTGGCCGGGCGGCGCACCGGGGGGTGGCGATGGAAGGTGGGCGCGGGGTGTGGGCACGCCCTGCGTATCGACTGTCCAGTGAGCCGATCATGCCGTGGAAAGCCCGCACCCGGACGGTTTGACTGCACCCCCCGGCCGCGCCGTCGCCCTCGATCCGTCGTCGCCAGCCGATGCGTCGGCTCAGCCACCGATCGCGGCAAGCGCCTCGGTGGCAAGCCGGGCAAGACGGGGGTCGGCGCCTGCCGCGGCGTCCCGAAGCGGTGCGACGGCGGCGGCTGCCGCAGGCCCGATTTTCCCGAGGGCCCACGCCGCGCGCTGGGCGACAGCGGGGTCGGTGGCGGCGGTGAGGCACGCAGTCAATGCGTCCACCGCCGATGCCGCAGCCTGCCCAGATCGCCCCAGGAGCGTGGCCGCCCAGTACGCGACGAGCGGCTGCCCTCCGCGAAGCAGGTGTTCGAGGTCATCCAGTGCCCCGGCGGGTGGCGTGCCGAGTTCTTCGAGTGCTGCCACCGACCAGTCTCGCACCTCCGCTTCGTCATCGCCGCAGGCGTGGACCAGGGCGACGGTGGCAGGAAGAGCCGCTTCACCAGCGCGGCACAGCCGTTCGGCGGCGTCGATCCGCGTGGCCGCCGCGGGGTCGGCCAGGCCAGTGATCAGGGTGGCAATGTCGACGGGAATGCCTTCGCCCATGCCGTGGTTCACCAAGGGTTGGTTCGACGTGCCGTCGCACGGTCATCATGACGCCGCAGGATCATATCCATCGCCACCGTGACGCACGACAAGCGGCCGGTGACGAACGGCGAATGCGTCGATCCGGGCGATAAAATCGGGTCGAGTTGCTGCCCGCCTTGCGACGTGGCTACGCTCGCGAGAGGAGAACGGCGTGCCGAGCGCCGCGGCCCACCAGCCCCTCGCCCCCGTAGCTCAGTGGATAGAGCGACGGTTTCCTAAACCGTAGGTCGCAGGTTCGATCCCTGCCGGGGGTAGT
>JBJTBO010000291.1:0-13566 GCA_046091445.1 Planctomycetaceae bacterium
CGCACAGCGCCAGCCCGAGCCGCGCCCCGCCATAGCCCCCCTCCGCGGCCACGGCCCCGCCCAACACGCCGACCGAGCTTGTCGCGTACTCCGCCACGAGACGGCCGGCCGTCTCGGGAAGGCTCGCCGTGCGCACCGGCCACGTGAGGATCGTTCCGCCCCCGGCGACGGAAGTGATCGCGCCCGCGGCGCCGCGCGCGGCCCCGAGCCCGGCGAGGCCCGGCAGGCCCACCGCGTGGAACTCGCTCATGGCGCAGCCCTGACGGGCGCGGGCGCCTCGGATCCGCAGTCGACGAGCAGGAATCCGGACCAGAGGAACGGATGGCTGCCCGGCCCGATGACGGCGTCGGGATGCTGCTTCAGCCGTGGCTCGCGCTGCGGGTCGGGCCAGTCGGCAGTCACGACGTCGACCGCGCGGCGCCAGCTGTCGGATGCCGGCGGGGCTGCGTCATCCTCCGCCACGGTCGCAGTGGCGTCGCGGAGAAACTCCGTGACGAGGTCCACCGAGGTGCGTCCGCCGACCCGCCAGCGGGTGAGCAGCACGGTCGGCGCGCCCGCGGCGATGAGGTCGGTCGCCACCGCGAAGAGCTCGTCCCCCGGGCGTGCCGGCAGCCGCTTCGGATCGAAGCCGCCCGACATCGCCGTCTGGAGTCCCGGGAGGATCACGACGCGTGGCTGCTTGAGCGGTGGCGCGAGCCAGTCGCCGAAGGTCATCCCGGCCTGACCCGACGTGCCCGGCACGAGGAGGCGGGTCGCCGCGGGCCGATCCGCCGCCACCTCCTCGAACAGGGCGATCGCCTCGCAGGTGTCGGCGACGAGCGCCGGCGGTGGAGTGGCGGCCGCGAGCGACAGTGGCACCGCGCGATCGACGGTCTTCACCATCTCCGCCACCAGGGCCCCCGCGGTCGCAGGCTTGTCGCCGCGGAGCATCCGACCGGCATGGATGCCGACCGGACCGTTGCCGCGGGGTCTTCCGCCGCCCGTCACCGCGAGGCTGCGCGTCGGGCAGTACCGGATGCGGCAGACGTCGCGGAGTCGCCGGGCCGGTGCGGCCGGATCGCCGCCGGTCGAGACCGGTAGGAGCTCGAACGGCACGTACCACAGCCAGCCGTCCGGCACGACGACGAGCTCGTCGATGCCATCCGCCAGGGAGACACGCGCGTTCTCGAAGAGGATGCGCTCGATGCGTGCCGCGCTGCCGGACCAGTCGCCGGCGCTCAGCTTGTCGGTGGACACCGGGGCCGACGGATCGAAGAGGCCGATTCCCCGCGCGAGCAGCTCGATCTCGCGCGCGAGATCCGCAGCCTGCCGGACCTCCCACGTCGCGGCGCGATCGCGAGCCTCGAGCACACCGGCGAGACCACCGGCCGTCCAGTGGAACGACAGGATCAGCTGGCGCGGTGCCAGTCGCCGCCGCACCTCCGCGGTCGCGAGGACGGGGGGAAAGTCGAGCCCCACGCCGTCACGACCGGCGGCGAGCGCCGCGACATGGCGGCCACGAAGCCGCGCGAGATCGCCGAACGCGGCCCAGTCCGCCGCTGAGCCGGCGGCGTGTCCCCCGGCCGGCTGCGCCGCGGCGGCGCGCTCGGCCGCGGCGAGCGTGCCGCGCAGCTGGCCCCTCCGCTCGATCGCCGCGGCGAGATCGGGTCGAGCTCCGTGGATCGCGGCCCGCTGGGCGGCGAGGTCCGCCGAAAGATCGGCGACCGACGCGTCGAGCAGCCGATCCACCGCGAGCTGACGCCCCCCGATGAACTGCATCGACTGCCAGCGCTCGCAGGCGGCCGCCTCCGACGCGTCGATGGCCGCCTCGTCGCCGCGCCGCACCGCGATGCCGATCCATGTTTGGAACGCATCCGCACGAGGTGTCGAGAGGACCGTGAGCGTGCCGAGAGGATCGATCGCACGGTCCCGGGTCGACGGCGGACCGAGGAGGCGCCCGAAGGATTCGTTGGCCCGGCGGTCGGAGAGGTCGGCCGCGCCCGCGCGGACCCGCTCGACGAGCCGCATGGTCTGGAAGAGCCTCGCGCTGCGTGGCCGCGCCAGCGCGATCGCGGCATCGAGTTCGGTGTCACCCTTGCCCGCCGCGCCCGTCGTGTAGGCGAGCATTGCGCGCGCGTAGCCGACGTCGGTGCCGAGGCTGCCACGCCCCGGCTCGGCGCGCAGGAGCCGGCCGTCGACCTGGGCCAGCGCCGCCTCCGCGGTGCGGGCGTCGCCGCTGATCGCGAGGCATTCCGCCTGCCAAGCCCGCATGCGGGAGGCGAGCACCGCCACGGGAGTCCCCGTCTGCGCGGCCCAGTCGGCACCGCGCGCGATCGAGGCCGGGACGCCGCGGGTGCCCGCCGCCATGTGCGCGGCGAAGGCCCAGCGGAAGGCCTCCTCGAGCGACCGCGCGTCGCCGAAATCGGCCGCAGTGAACGTCGCCTCCTCGAAGAGCCGCGCGGCTTCGGCCGGCTGGCCGGCATCGAGGGCGATCCGTCCGAGCACGATGAGGGCCCAGGCTGCGAGCGGATGGTCGAAGCTGCCGTCGAGGACGAGTCCCCGCTCGAGCAGCGGCCGCGCCTGTTCCGCCTTGCCTTGCGCCCACAGCGCCGTGCCCCATGCGACGTCGATCCATGACTGGGAATAGTGGTTGGGAGGTGCCGCACGGCGTGCGAGTGCGCGCGCGGCGGCATCGAGCGGGGCGGAATCACGGGCGAGATCGCCGAGGATGTCGCCATGTCGATAGAGGGCCGTCACGAGGCCGCGCGTGATCTCCTGGGGACGGATGATCCGGTCGCTCGGCGCCGCGAGCACGCCGCCGCGCTTGAGCACCTCCTGCGGGTCCGCGGTGCCCAGGCGGATCGCCACTGCATCCGGCACGCGGGCCGGTGACGCGGTGCGGCGGCTTTTTCCCCAGGTCGCCACGCGGGGTCGGTCGAGAGGGCGCGGGCCGGTCGCGCCGAACTGCACCGACAGAAGCCAGTTGGCATGGACGGTGGACAGCAGGAGCGCCTCGTCGGTCGCGGCCACGGCCGCCGCGAGGTTGCCGAGCTCGTAGTGGCACTCGGCCACGACCGCAGCGGCGGCGATGGAATCGATCCAGCGCTGCGCGCCGGTGCGGTTCGCGGTGCGATACTCGGTGGTCGCCAGCTCGATCGCCACGTCGAACCGCCCTTCCGCCAGTGCGGCAAGCGCGAGATCGTACGACGGGGACGGGCGCGGCCCGCCGCCTCCCACACCGAGATCGGGCGGCAGGACGACCTGTGCGAGGCATGGTCCGGTCACCACCGCCGACACGAGCGCACCCGCCGTCGTCATCGCGATGAGGACGGCCGCGAGTGGCTGGCGAGACGCGGTCAGGCGGCGGACGGGACGGGGCGCCGGTCCGAGCCGGCGATCCGGAGCACTCGACGCGACGGGGCAGCACATGCCCCGGTTGTACACGTTCCGTTTCACCGCGACGGCGCCGTCTGCCACGGCGATTCACCGTGAGCTGGGCAAGGTGGGGGAGGGACGCGGGCGATCGAACGTCGCGCGGGCCTCGGGGTGCCGCACTCAAGGCCCGGCAGCACGGCCGAACGTCCGGTCGTGACGATTGTCACAAGTTTGCCGGTTGTCCGGACCGATAGTCCTTCCGAATCGTCCGCACGAGGGACAGAGGCATGACGAGCATGAACGGCAATCGACGCGATCGCCGCCCGATAGGGCGCATGGGAATGCTGGTGCTGGCAGTGACCGGGCCGGCCCTCGTCTCCGGCTGCCAGGTGGACGTCGGCGGCCAGACGCTGCCGAGCGCGTACTACCTCCAGGATGACGTCCAGTACTTCCCCGCCGGACCCGAGTTCAAGCTCTCGAAGGAGGCGGCGGCCCAGAAGGCGTACCGCAAGGAAGTGGGAGCGGACGGGTCGGCCTGTGGGCCGGATGGCTGCCACTGACGGTCGCCGTCGCCAGGCCGGCGTGATTCTCGCGCGCTGCCGCAGACCGTCGCGGCCGGCCCCTTGCATTCGGCTGGGGAGCCGGTACATTGCCAGTCTGTGGGTGGATGACCCAAATATGTGCTGAAACATACATATTTTGTGGGTTAACAGCCCATTTTGCGAAAATTTGCGAATACGAATGGCGAGGATGGGTGTGCCGGTGGCGTGCCGGCACACAGGTTCCCGCGGAGGCGGGTCTCGTGAGCGACGCGAGCAGCGACGTCCATGAACGCAGCCGATCTGCTCATCGGCGAGTACGTTCGCACGCTCGACGAGCGATACCGGGTGACCCTGCCCCAGGAACTCGTCGACCCGCTTCTCGCGGGGGGTGCCCGGCTGGTGCTCGCGAAGGAACGGTTCGGCTGTCTGTCACTCTGGTCGTCCGCGATCTGGAAGCCGCGTATCGATGCGGCGGTCGCCGTCGTGCGCAGCAAGATGCAGGCCGGCCTGCTCGCGCAGCGTGTCGGCGACGTGCAGGAACTGGGTCGACTGCTCTCGACGCGTCACGAGACGGTGTCGCTGGCGGCTCGAGGGCGGCTCGTCGTGCCGGAGGGATTTCGCGAGTTCCTGGCGGTCGAGCCTTCTGCCGACCTCGTCGTCGTGGGAGCTGCCGTGTGTGTCGAGCTCTGGCAGCCGGCAGCATGGGCCGCCTTCGTCACCGGGGAAATGCCCGGTTTTCGCCGGAGGATGGACGAACTCACGGCATGAATCAGCTTCAGCCATGCCCGGAACGGAGGGGCGTTCTTGACCTGTCGGTCTCATCCGGCCAGGCAATGCACACCTCACGGATCGGAACCCGAAAGCACGGATGCTGCCGAGGGCCCTCCGCCGGGCATGGCTTTTTCGCACATTCGGTCCCCGGTCCCGCGCGCACGGGGCGGTAACCGCGCTGGCGCCGGCCGACGCCGGAGGCGCCGCGGCGTGCACGCCAGAGCCGCCCCGGCGTTCACGCCAGGGGATTGCCGCGCTCGCCGAGCGGCAGATCGACGCGTCGCCCCGACAGCGCCGATGCGTACACGGCCGCGTTCATCTCCACCGTCGCGCGGCCGGCATACATCCCCGTCTCGGGCTCCCGGTCGGTGAGGATCGCGTCGACGAGATCGATCACGCATCGCCGACCCCATTCGGCCCGCTCGGCGGACCGGTCCACACCGCTCGGCGGTTCGCTCTCGATGCCCTCCGGCCCGAGGGGCTGCCAGGGCGCCTCGCGATCGACACGCCAGAGCGGCGCCGCCCGGAAGTAGGCATGGGGGAGGCGATCGGGCCAGATCTGGATCGCCCCGTTCGTGCCGACCACGGTCAGGCCGAAGTTGGGCTGCTTGAGGCCCGCCTCGCGCGTGCTGGCGAAGTATCCCGTCGGGCCGTCGTCCAGACCGAACATCGCGGCGATCGAATCCCCCGCGATGAGCCCGAGTCCCTCGGGGCCCTCCGCGGCATCCGCCTTCCCGATCACGCGCCCGTCCTGCGTGACGACCGCCGCACACCACCGCACGCTGCCACCGAGGTCTGCCATGAGGTCAAGGACGTGTGCGCCGAGAACCCACATGTCCTCCCCTCCACCGCGCCGATCCTCCTTGCCCCGTGCCCGCAATTCCAGCACCCTGCCGATGCGGCCCGATTCGATCATCTCGCGCACCGTCGCGTAGGTCGGCGAGTGCCGGTTGACCAGGGCCAGCGACAGCTTCGTCCCGGATCGGCGACAAGCCTCGATCACCGCGTCGGCTTCGGCGAGTGTGCGGACGAACGGCTTCTCCATGAAGATGCCGCGCACACCGGCCTCAGCGGCCGCGATCGCCATCTCGGCATGGCAATCGATGTGCCGCATGCAGATCGCGACCACGTCCGGCTTCACGTCCGCGAGCATGCGCCGCCAGTCGGCGACTGCGGCCGTGTCCGCCAGCCCATGCCGCGCGGCAGCCTTCCCGAGGCCTTCGGGCGACTCGTCGGCGACGGCCACGACCGAGATGCCGGGAAGGTCCTTCCAGAGTTCGTCGATGGCATGGCCCCAGTCGCCACGCCCCGTCCGCCCGATTGCCGCCACGCGCAGGGTATCCATGCTCTCCGCCTCCTCGAGGTGCCCGGGTCCACGGTGCCGCATCCTACCCGCCGGGCCGCGCGCGATGCCGCCCGCAGGGTGCCCGTCCGGGGTCGGCCTTGTGGGGACGCCACGAGGCCTGCTATTCGACCCCCCAAATGTCAGGCGGTCCCGGCCGCCGCACCCCGGGGTCGGCCGTCATGGTCTTCACCTCCGTCGTCTTTCTCTGCATGTTCCTGCCGGCGGTGCTGGTCGTGTACCACGCCGTGCCGGAGCGGTTCCGCAACGCCGTGGCGCTCACGGCCAGCCTCGCGTTCTACGCCTGGGGGGCACCGCGCTTCGTCGTCGTGCTCGTGGCCTCGAGCCTCGTCGACTACCTCTGCAGCCACGCGCTGCCGGCACGTCGCGGCACGAGGGCCGGTCGGCTTCTGCTCCTCGCCGGGGTGGGCGCGAACCTCGCGGTGTTCCTCTACTGCAAGTACATGAACTTCTTCGTCGAGCAGGCCAATCAGGCGCTCGCCTGGGCGGGTGCGGAGCCCGTGGCCTGGACCGCGATCGTGCTGCCCGTCGGCATCTCCTTCTTCACGTTCCAGAAGCTCAGCTACGTGGTCGACGTGTACCGCGGTGAGGTCGAGCCGGCGCCGGACTTCGGCCACTACCTCCTCTACGTCACGCTTTTCCCGCAGCTGATCGCCGGCCCCATCGTCCGCTACAGCGACGTGTCCGCGCAACTGGTGCGGCGGCAGGTGGAGGACGAGGACTTCCTCGCGGGCGTCTGGCGGTTCGGCGTCGGCCTGGCGAAGAAGGTGCTCGTGGCCGACACGCTCGCCGTCACGGCCGACGCCGCATTCGGTGCGACGGCCGCGGCGGCGGTCGATCCCGCGACGCTGACGCGAGCCGCCGCCTGGCTCGGGGCCGCCTGCTACGCGCTCCAGCTGTACTTCGACTTTTCCGGGTACAGCGACATGGCGATCGGGCTGGGCCGGATGTTCGGCTTCCGGTTCCTCGAGAACTTCGATCATCCCTACGTGTCACGATCGATCAGCGAGTTCTGGCAGCGCTGGCACATCTCGCTGTCGACCTGGATGCGGGAGTACCTCTACATCCCGCTCGGCGGCAATCGCGTCGCCTCGTGGCGGGTCTATCTCAACCTCTGGATCGTCTTCCTGCTCTCCGGCTTCTGGCACGGCGCGTCGTGGAACTTCGTCGCCTGGGGTGCGTTCCACGGGGCCCTGCTGTCGATCGAGCGCTTCGCGAGGGGACGCGGCACGCGACCGTGGCCCGCCCTCGTGGCCATCCCGCGCACGATCGTGCTCGTGATGCTCGGCTGGGTCTTCTTTCGCGCCTGGACCCTGCCGCAGGCCTGGGCCTACCTCGAGACGATGCTGGGGCCGACGCATGGGGATGCGACGGTCGGATTCGCGGCGATCGCCCGCCCGTGGACCGTGCCGATGCTCGCGTGCGCCGCGATGCTCGCCGTCGCCCCGCTCTGGACGCGCTCGCCCGCCTGGCTCGGGGACTGGATCGTGGTTCCCGGCACCGTGCACGAGTCGCGCTCGCTGGCGCTGCGGGCCGGCGTCTGCACCGCGCTCGTCGCGGCCTCGTTCGTGATCGTGGCGTCGTCCGACTTCTCGCCCTTCATCTACTTCCAGTTCTGACCGCGGCCTCGGCCGCACGAGGAGGGCCCCCCCGACGATGATCCACGCTCCCAGCCTGGACGAGTCCGACGGCCCGGCGGATCCGGGCGGGCGGGACGCCGCGACGGCGGCGGACCCCGCGGCGCGGCGGCGGCGATGGCTGCGCGCCGGGTTCGTCGCGCTGCTCATCCTCCCCGCCGTGCAGATGGTGCTGCCCGTCGTCAAGGATCCGAAGCTCGAGGGCGTGGAATCCCCGCTGCCGCCACTGTCGTGGAGTGTCGCCGCCTGGTCCGACGGCTCGCTTGCCGCGGCCCTCGACGTGCGCGTGCGACGGGCCATCGGGTTTCGTCCGGTGAGCGTGCGGCTCGAGAACCAGGCGCGGCTCGCCTGTCATGATCCGCGATGCACGCTCGACAACGGCGAGGTCTTCATCGGCAAGCAGAATTGGCTCTTCGGGCGGCCGTACCTCGACCCCTACACCAATCCGGCCCGCCGTCTCACCGACGAGGACCTGCGCGGCTTCGTCCGCGAACTCAGGTCGCTGCAGGACCGTCTCGCGGATCGCGGCACGACGTTCGTCCTCGCGATCAGCCCGAGCAAGTGCGAGCTCTATCCCGAGTATCTTCCCGACGACGTCGTGGAGGCGCGGCGCCGCAACGACTGCCGCCGGGACTACGACGCGTTCGTCGAACTTCTCGCCGAGGAGGGCGTGCGGGTCGTCGACGGTCCGGCCATCTTCCGTCGGCTCAAGTCCACCCACGGGGAGCATCTCTTTTCGCGCACCGGCGTGCATTGGAGCTACCACGGCTGCCTGCTCTTCTGGCGGGAACTGCTCGCCGTCGTGAACGCGGCGTCGGGGCTCGGCATCCCGATCCCGGAGATCGTCGCAGTCACGCGCGACCGGGCCCGCCATGCGGACCATGATCTGGGCAAGATGGTCAACGCCTTCGTGCCCCCCGGGGGCCGGCCGGTGATGACCTATCCGGTGGTCCGGGTCGACCCGCTTCCGCCGGAACAGCGGCCCGGATTCCTGTTCGTCGGATCGAGCTTCTGCTGGACCCTCATGGACGCGCTCTACGTCAGTGGCTCGGGCCGCGACGTCGACCTCTTCTACTACAACCGCACCCACTACCGCGGTCCCGACGGCGCGGCACCACTCGAGCCCGGCGAGCGGTTCCCGCGACACCGCGTCTGCTCGCTCGAGGCGGAGGCCCCCGACTGGCGGCGGGCCCTGCTCGAGAAGGACGTCGTGGTGCTCGAGATGCTCGAGTTCATGCTGCCGCAGCAGGGCTGGGGGTTCTGCCGCCCGGCGCTCGGCGCGCTCGAACAGTTGGCGGACGTGCCCGCGCGACGGCCGCCGCTCGCGCGGATCGCCGGAGTGCGGGACGACGCTTCGTCCGTGCGGTGACGACCCCGACGCGTGCGGTTCGCCGGGCGGGCACGGGGAGCGCACAATGCCGGTATCCGGTCGCTCGATCCCGTCTGACACACGCCGTGCCCTCAGCCCCAGCCACGCTCGATCACGACCGCGGTCACGTCCATGAAGACCGCCTTCTGCACGCGCATGGGGCGCACGCGCACGGGCTGTCGGCGGGACACCTCGACCGGGCCATGGCCATCGGCGTGGGTCTCAATGCGACCTTCGTGGCGGTCGAGATCGCCGCCGGACTCTGGTCGTCATCGCTCGCGCTGCTCGCCGATGCGGGGCACAATGCCGGCGACATCGTCGGGCTGCTGCTGGCCTGGGGTGCGGCCTGGCTCGCGCGTCGGCCGCCGTCGGTCCGCTACACGTGGGGCCTGAGGCGCGCGACGATCTACGCGGCGCTCGTCAATGCCCTGCTCCTCCTCGCCGCGTGCATGCTGATCGTGTGGGAGGCGGCTGGGAGACTGCGCACGCCGACGGCCGTCGGTGGCTCGACGGTGATCGCGGTGGCGACGATCTGCGTCGTGATCAACACGCAGACAGCGCTCCTCTTCGTCCGCGGTCACGGCGATGCGAACATCCGTGGGGCGTTCCTGCACATGGCCGCCGACGCGGCGGTTTCCGCGGGGGTCGTGGTCGCGGGGATCGCGATCATGACGACGGGCATCACGTGGATCGATCCGGTGGTCAGCATCGTGATCGCGGCGCTGATCGTGGCAGGCACGTGGGGGCTCCTGCGCGAGAGCGTGGACCTCGCGCTCGACGCGGTGCCTCGGGGGATCGACCCGCACGCGGTGCGCGAGGCGCTCGGCGACCTGCCCGGCGTCGTCGCGGTGCACGACCTGCACATCTGGGGCGCGAGCACCTCCGAGACCTCGTTGACGGCCCATCTCACGGTCGCGGCCGACGTCGACCGTGACGCGGTGCTCGCGTCCGCCCACGATCTCGTCGGCGGACGCTTCCACGTCAGCCACGCCACGATCCAGATCGAGGGGACCGGCTGTCGCGGAGGATGCGAACCGGGTTCCGCGTCCGGTGGCTGTGCCCCCGGGCCTACGGCTCGTCCACCTCGAACGCCCGGTCCATGAGGTTGGGATCGCCCGTCTTCAGGCCGTAGAGAAACCAGCGCACGCGCTGCTCGCTCGATCCGTGGGTGAAGGCGTCGGGGACGATGTGGCCCTGCGACATCTTCTGGATGCGGTCGTCGCCGATCGCGGCGGCGGCGTTGACCGCCGCCTTGATGTCGTTCTCGTCGAGGATGCCGGCATACCAGGCCACGTGGTGCGCCCACACGCCGGCCAGGAAGTCCGCCTGGAGCTCCATCCGCACCGACATGCGGTTGTAGTCGGACTTCGACAACCGCGTCTGGAGCGACTGCACCTTGGTGCTGATGCCGAGCTGGTTCTGGATGTGATGGCCGATTTCGTGGGCGACGACGTAGGCCTGCGCGAACTCCCCCGGCGCCTTGAAGCGGCGGGTCAGCTCGTCGTAGAAGGCGAGGTCGATGTAGACCTTCTTGTCGAGCGGGCAGTAGAAGGGCCCCGCGGCGGCACTGGCAAAGCCGCAGGCGCTCTTCACCTGGCCCGAGAAGAGCACGAGCACCGGCGGCGTGTACCGTCGGCCGGTGAAGGACGGGAAGAGCCTGCCCCACACGTCCTCCGTGTCGGCCAGCACGGTCTTGACGAACTGCGTGCGCTTGTCGTCGGCGGGCGCCGCCTGTTTCTGCTTCTGGGGCCCGGCCAGATCGGTCGCGATCTGCGCGACCTGCTGCGGGTCGGCCCCGAGGAACATCATGACCGCCATCACGACGAGCGTGAGCAGTCCGCCTCCCACGACCACCTGCTGACCGACGTTGCGTCGATCCTCGACGTTCTCGCTCTGTCTCCGTCCCTGCCAGCGCATCGGTGCGAATCCTCGTGTGAAGCGACCTGTGCCGGCCCGCGAACCGCGGACGCCGGACCCGGAGTGTAGGGGTGAACTCCGGCGCCTGCACCCCGCCGCACGGGATGCCTCAATCCATCTCGGCCTCGACCCTGCGCAGGTGCTCGATGCTCTCCCGTGCGAGCCGCTCGGCGCCGGGGGAGTAGTCGAACACCTCGACGCTCACCCAGCCGCCGTAGCGGATCTCGGCGAGAGCCCGGAGGATCGGCGCGAAGTCCACGGCACCGAAGCCCGGGCCCTGGAGATTCTCGTCGTTGGCGTGGAAGTGCTCGAGGTGACGGGCCGAGGCATGGATGATCTCCGGGATCGACGCGGCTTCGCTGCACATCGCCTTGACGTCGAGATGGAGCCGCACGTGCGGTGAGCCGATCCGTTCGATGAGCCGGCAGGTCTCCGCGGCCGTCGTCAGGACGTCGGTCTCGGACGGCGCGAGCGGCTCGAGCGCCACGACCGTGTCGGTCGCCTCGAGCACCGGCACGAGCCGTGAGAAGACCTCGTGGATCGAGTCGATCGCCTGCCGGGGCGTGACGCCCGGGAGCAGGCTCCGCTGCTTCGGCGATCCGAAGACGAGCACGCGGCCCCCGAGGTCGTGGCACAGCCGCGCGAGCTCGCCCAGGTATTCGACGGTGTGCCGACGGACGTCCGGGTCGGGGTGGGCGACGTGGAGACCCTCCGTCCGGGCCAAGAGCCAATGGAGCCCGACGCACTCGAGGCCCGCGCGGGCGACGGTCCGGACGATCTCGCCGCGTTCCCGGGGGGTGACGTCGGTCGCCCGCGGCGCGAGCGTGAAGGGCGCGATCTCGACGCCGGTGTAGCCGCACGCCGCAGCCACGTCGCACGCCTTCGCCAGCGGCCAGTCACCGAAGGTCTCGTTGCAGATGGCGTGACGGAAGTCGCCCGCGTCACCACCCGTCGCCGGTTCGTGCGAGGAGGTGTCGCTCATGCCGGATCCTCGACCTTCGCGGACCGGCCCGTGCGCGCCGACCGGTAGCAGGCCTCGACGATCGCCACGGCCTTGCGGCCCTCGGTGCCGTCGAGCATCGGCCTCCGCCCCTCGCGGAGCGCCGTGACGAACTGCTCGAAGTTCCGCGTGTGGCATGAGAAGTCGATCGCCATCGGATCGGCCGCGCCGCCCGAGGTGCGACTCGCGCCGCCGAACCGTTCGCGCACGGCCGCGTCGTCCGCCACGTCCGTGCGGAACTGCCAGGCAATCAGCTGTTCCTCCTCCACCACGACCGTACCGTCACGACCGCCGAAGAGCAGGCGTCGCAGGTGTCCCGGATAGAGGCTGGTGGCGGCCAGGAGCTGGCCGAGCGCCCCGTCGCGAAACTGGAGCATGCCGACGCACGTGTCCTCGACCTCGAGCCGCTCGGGGTCGTGGGCCCGCACCGCCGTCAGGGCCGTGACGCGCTCGATCGGGCCGCGCCCCGGGCCCGCATCGGCCATCGTCGCGCCCGCGATCCACTGCAGGGCGTCGATGCCGTGGATCGACTGGTTCATGAGCGCGCCGCCGCCGTCGAGGGCCTTCGTGCCCTGCCAGCGGCCGGGCCCGTAGTAGGCGTCGTCGCGCCACCACGGCACGTACGCGGCGGCGATGGCGAGCCGGCCGAAGCGGCCTGCGACGGCCGCGGCGTGGACGGCCTGCACCACGGGATTGAAGCGCTGGGGAAAGATTGCTCCGAGCGTCACTCCCGCCTTCTCGCAGGCGGCGATCATGCGGTCGATGCGGCGGACGGTGATCTCGAGCGGCTTCTCGCAGATCACGTGGACCCCCTGCCGAGCCGCCTTCAGCACCGCATCGAGGTGCGCACCGGACGGTGTGGCCACCGTCACGAAGTCGGGTTTCTCACGGCGCAGCATCCGCGCCGTGTCCGCATGCCACGTGCAGCCGAACTCGGCGGCGAACCGACGCCCCTTCTCCTCGGCGCGGCACGAGGCCGCGACCAGTTCGACGCCCGGAATGTCGGCGAGCGCCCGCGCATGGAAGCGGGCGATGGCTCCGATGCCGATGATGGCCGCGCGCATGAGGGTGGACCGTGCGGGACGCGAGGGGTGAGCGAACGCCCCGACCAGTGTGTCGGTCGCCCCGATGCCGCACAAGCCGCCGCCGGCGGCCGCGGGTATGCTTGCGACGCCCGTTCAACGTGGAAGCGGAGCGTCATGAGCGCGCCCCTGCCGGACGCTGCCGCCCTCGTCTCCGCGCTCGAGTCCGCGGGCGCGCGGGTCGTGCTCGTGGCCGCCGGCGGCGGCAGCGAGGCGATCAGCCACCTGGCGACGTGCCCGGGAGCGAGCGGGGTGATCCTCGAGGCAGCCGTGGCGTCGGCGCGGCCGGCGGTCGACGGGTGGCTGGGCGGACCTCCGGAGTCGTACTGTGCATCCGGCACGGCGAGGCTCCTGGCGATGGCCGCCTTCCAGCGTGCCTGCGCCCTCGCGCGGCACGACATGCCGCCGCGCGATGCGACGGCTGCGGCATGTGGCGTGGGCGTGACCGCCGGCCTCCGCACGCGACAGCCGAAACGGGGCGAGCACCGCATCTTCGTGGCCGTGCAGCGACTCGCGGCCACGAAGATGCGG
>JBJTBO010000292.1:0-10933 GCA_046091445.1 Planctomycetaceae bacterium
GGCGATCGCCGCGTTGAGAGCATCGATCTGCTTCTGTGCGGCGTCGCGTTCCGCGACGGCTGCCAGCCGGGCCTGCTCGTCAGCCTGCCGCTTCGCGTCCGCTGCGGCCGCATCCCCCTCGGCCTGACCGAGTGATTCCTCGCGTCGCCGGAGATTGACCGTCAACTGGTCGAACGAGGCCTGGAACGCGGTTTCACGCAGCCACCGTGCCTGCGATTCGGCAGCGGCGGCGACCTGGTTGCGGAGATCCACGACGGCAACAGCGTGCTGCGGCTGGTCCGCGCGGGCCTTCGCGAGCGGGGCGTCGATATCCTCGACCTTCTTGGCAGCGGCTGCGACCGCGGCCTTCATCTGGTCACGCGCGGTCCCGGCCTGGGCGGCCTGCTGATCGGCCTGGGCGAGGACCGCCGCCCGCTTGTCCACCTCGACCTTGTGGGCGTCGCGCTTCGCACGGGCCTCCGCCTCCTTGGCCTGGGTGGCAGTCAGTGCCTGCGTGGCGGCCTCCTTCTTCGCGGCGTCGTCGCCGGCGGCGGTGACCGCCTCGGTCGCCTTGGGAATCTCGGCGCTCGCCGCCGCCAGGGCCTGCTCGAGCGCCGGCAAGGCACCAGCCGCCTCGGCGTGGGACTGCTTCGCCGTGGCTGCCGCCGCCGCGGTGTCCACCACGCGTTTTTCCGCCTCCGCCAGCGCGGTCTCGGCGGCCTGCTTGCCCGCTCCCGCGGCCTCGCGCTCCTTGGGCAAGTTGGTGAGCTGTGCGTCGATGGCTGCGACGGCCTGCATCGCGGCGTCGACCTGGGCCTTGCGCTCCGTGAAGACCTTCTCCGCTCCCGTCACCCGGTCGGCGAGCCTCGGGGGATTGGGATCGAGCGAGCCGACGCGGGCACCGTCGGCCGCGTTCCAGACCCGGATCTCTCCCGTCCAGTCGCCCGAAACCAGCCGACCCGTCTCGTTGCACAGTGCGACGGAAAGACCGACGTCAGCGAAGGCATCGAACGCCCGATCCTGATTGCCGTCCGACTTCCAGAGCTTGGGCGTCTTGTCGCGTCCGACCGACGCGATCCTGCCATCACGGGTGAACTCGAGACTCGCGACCCCGCCGCCGTGGGCGCCCCAGGCCTTCACCTGGGTGCCGTTTTCGGGTTCGAACAGCCGGATCTGGCCGTCATCGCAGCCGGTGGCGAGCATGTTCGAGTCGCCCCGCCATGACAGGCACGTGACAGCGGCCGGGTGCGTCGGAATCGTGAGGAAATCACGCCCCGTCGCCGTCTCCCATACGAACACACCCCCCGCGCGATCCGCAGTCGCCAGAAGCGTGCCGTCGGGGCTGAACGCCGCCGCCAGGACCCAGTCGGTGTGCTTCCCCAGATCGTGGAGCTTGGAGCCGGTCTCCACCGAGTAGATCCGCGGCACCTTCTGCGGGCCGCCGAGCACCACGAGCCGTTGATCGGGGCTGATGTCGGCTGCGAGCACGACGTCGAGTTCCTCACCGAGCGTCCGGATGCGTCGTCCGCTCCTCAGGTTCCAGATGGCGACGCGTCCGCTCGCGGCACCGACCCCGCCGCCGGCGACGACGAGACCACCGCCGCGGCTGAAGCGAACGACGTGCGGCCGGCCCTCGGGGAAGGGGAGCACGCCGCAGAGCGCCAGCGAGCGGGTGTCGTACACCAGCACCTGCTTCTGGCCGCAGACGGCCGCCAGCGGGGCCCACGGACTGGTGGCGATCGACGCACAGGCATCGAGTGCGGCGGTGCGGACGACGGGTTCGAGCGACAGGTGGGCGGGGAGCGGCACCACGTCGGGGCGCTTGTCGGCAGGGGCCGTCATCGCGACGTCCACCTTCTTGGCGATCACGGGCCGGCTGCCGGAGTTCTCGAGCACGCCACCGTCGATCCATGCCTTGAGCACCTGCCGCTCCGCCTCCGGGATCGGCGGGCTGTCGGGCGGCATCTTCGGCTCGTCCTCGTGCGTGACGACGCGGTACAGGTAGCTCTGCGAGGAGTCGCCGGCGGTGATCACCTCACCCGAACCGCCGCCGGTCATGATGCCGGCGTAGGTGGTGACATCGAGGCCGGCCGTCTTCTTGTCCGCGTTGTGGCACGACCCGCACCGCTGGCGAAGCACCGGCAGGGCGTGGTCGACGAAGGTCATCTTCGCGGGCGCGTCGGCGGCCGTGGCCGGGCCTGCGACAAGGCCCTGTGCGAGCAGGGCCGCCAGGGCCGAGCCCGCCAAGCGAACGACGAGGCGCTTACGGGCGGCGAAGTGGGGGATCATGGTGGGGGGCGACGGGAGCCGTCGATCAGTGATTGAAGACGAATTCACGCGAGTTGAGGACCGCCCAAAACCCATCCTCGAGAGCCTCCCGGACGGCGGCCGGATCAGGCGGACTCGGAGCCTCCCCCTCCTTGGCCGCAGCGGGCTGCGGCACGAGCGCCAAGAGCCCCTGCTTCTCGGCGTCGTTCGGCGGACGGGTGAGCGTGCGCAGATAGAGTTCCTCGACGACCTGCTCGGGCGTGCGGCCGGCGTCGAGCATCTTCTTCACCACCGCGCCCTGCGCGATTTTCTGGTGGAGCGTGTCGCCGTTGAGCAGGTGCAGCGCCTGCGACAGGTTCGGTTCCATGCGGACCTCGCACGAGCAGGCGGTGGCCCGCGAGGCGCGTCCGAACGTGCTCAGGAAGTAGTTGGACGTGTTGCCGTCGGCGATCTGCACCGCCCGTGCCCCGAGCGGCAGGCCACGAAACTTGTCCGGCGTCTGCGTCGTGGCGCTCACCATGTCGAGCAGCACCTCCGCACGGATGCGCCGCAGCGTGGCCCGCGAGAAGTTCGTCTGATCGTCGGCGTTGGTCTCGTTGGACTGCGTCGACCGCTGGTAGGCGTTGGAGTTGCAGATCTCGCGCACGAGCTGCTTGAAGTCGTACTTCGACTCCACGAACCGCGTGGCGAGCGTGTCGAGGAGGTCCGCGTTCACCGGCGGATTGCTCACGCGGACATCGTCCACCTCGTCCACGATCCCGCGGCCGAAGAAGTGGGCCCAGACGATGTTCACGAGGTTGCGACCGAAGTGCTCGTTGCGCGGGGAGGCGAGCCAGTCGGCGAGCACCGCCCGACGGTCCCGGCCCGCATGCTCGGCACTCGCGAAATCGGGAGCCTCGCCGCCGAGGACCTTGGGCGCGACGTTGCGGCCCCCGACCGGATGCTTCACCTCGCCCGACGCCGAGTTGAAGACGACCGTCTCCCGCGGGTCCTCGGCGCGCTTCCGGCCGATCTGTGAGAAGAAGGCGGCGAATCCGTAGTAGTCGTCCATCGTCCAGCGGTCGAACGGATGGTTGTGGCATTGGGCGCACTGGATCCGCATGCCCATGAACACCTGGGCGATGTTCTCCGCGGTCTTGAGCGTGTCGCGCTCGTGCTGGAAATAGTTCGTCGCCGGGTCGGTGAACGTGCCGCCCTGTGCGGTGAGAAGCTCGCGCACGAGCTGATCGATCGGCGTGTTCGCCTCGATGCGATCCTGCAACCAGTCGTAGTAGAGCAGCATCGCCTTGTAGCTCACCTGGTTGGCGACGGTGCGGATCATGAGCAGTTCCGACCACTTCATCACCCACATGTCGGTGAACTCGCGCCGCTCGAGAAGCTGGTCGATGAGGTGCCGCCGCTTCTCCGGATCCTGGCTCGAGACGAATGAGCGGTACTCGTCGGACGTCGGGAGAACGCCGCAGATGTCCACGCTCGCCCGACGGAGAAACTCGGCATCCGTGCAGACCGGTGAGGGATTCATGCGCAGCTTGCGGAGCTTGGCGTGCACCAGCTCGTCGACGACGTTCGCGGCAGGAGGGTTGGACCACTCGAACGCGAGCGCCTTGGGCAACGTGATGACGTGCGACCCGACGGTGTGCGTCTCGAAGCGGGCCATGATGAAGGCCTCACCGCGATTGGCGGCCACGAGGCGACCGGAGGGGTCGATGGTGGCGGCGTTGTCGTTGCTGCTCGACAGGACCGTGAGGGACGTGACGTCGCGATCGGTCCCGTCGGCGTAGCGGGCCCGCACGGTGAACTGCTGGGTCGCGCCCGGCCCGTCGAGCACCGCCTCCGGAGGGAGGATCTCGACCGCCACGACGGCGGGCGTGGGCCCCGGATCGTCCTTGGCGCCCGCCTCGATCCACTTCGCGAGCGTCTCGTAGTACTCGTCATGGGCCTTGATGCGGGCGCCGCCGCCGTGGGCGACCGCGTTGGTCGCCTTGGTCAGCAGCAGGCTCTCCTCCACGAGCGCGCGATTGATGCGTCGGTCGGCGAACTCGCGGGTGATGCGGGTGTAGTCGGACGCGGGATCGAAGCCGAAGAGCGACATCCGGAACCCGTCCTTGCCCCGGGAGGCGCCGTGGCAGGCGCCGGAGTTGCACCCGGCCCGCATGAAGACCGGCAGCACATCGCGTCGGAAGCTGAGATCGGGTCGCTCGGTGGCCCGCTCGACGTGAACGGGAACGGAGACGGACTGTCCGCCGAACGTGACGGAGAGCTGCGTGTCGCCGTCGGCCACGGGCAGGAGCACGTTGCGGTCGAGACGCGCCTTGGCGGCGTCCGCGATGGCCACGGTCGCCTCGGCGGTGACGTCGCGGGTCAGCCCGTCGGGCTGGACCACCTGCTCGAAGAATGACTGGCGGTCGCGGGCTGTGGCGAGGTGGATGGACGGCGGGTAGACGTGCAGTCCGGGCTGCGAGGTGGCGGCCGCGAACAGCGGGCCGGGCGCCACAACGGCGAGCACGGCGGACCAGGCCCCGACCGAGAGACGGATGAGACACGTCGGGGTCCCGGATCGGGGCGATCGGCAGAGGCCGTCGCGCGGCGTGAGGGCACGGGACATGGTCGAAAGCATGGCGACGGATCCCCTGAGCATGAAAACCCTACGGTGCCGGAGAGGCCGACGTGGCCTGCTGCCGGAGTTTCTCGAGCCTCGAGAGCGGCTTGGCGGCCGGTTGTGCGGGCGCTGCGGCCTGTGCGGCTGCCGGCGAAGGCGTGGCGATCTGCAGCTCGGCGCCGCCGCCCGCCATCCGCACCGTCTCGCCGTTGACCGGCGTGACGATCTCGACGAACACCGACTTGTGATTACCCGGCGGACTCTTCGCCGTCGTGGCGACCTGGAAGACGAGATCCGTCGAGTCCTTCGTGAACTTCAGCTCCGGCGCCGTCGCCTCGGGCGGCAGGCCGAGCAGCCGTGCGACGGCCTCGCCCTCGAACGGCTTCACCTGGGTCAACGTGCAGGCCACCTGGGCCACCGTGCCCTGTTCACACGACGACCGCGCGAGCTTCGCTTCGGTGTACGGCTCCGCCACCTCGAGTGTCGCCATCGGTGACGCGACCCACGCCGTGCCACCGACGTCTGCCGCCGCGAGCACGTAGATGGGCCACTGGCCGACGTCGGCCTTGTCGTTGGCACTGAGCTGGTAGACGGCCTCCGAGGCGTCGGGCGGGATGGTGATCGAGGGATTGGCCGACACGCCGCCGGGCCGGAACGGAAACTCGACGGTGATCGGCTGGGCGAAGCCCTCGCCCCGCTTCACCACCACCTTCAGGTCCATGCTTCCGCGACGCACGATCGGCGCCTTGGGCTGCACGATCTCGATGCGGAACGGCACCTCGTCGACCACCGCGACCGCGAGCTTCTCGACCTCACCGCTGTAGTGGACGGCGTTGTTGGGCTCGCCGAGCACGAGATCGGCGAGGTTGGTGAAGCGACCGCGGATCCCCTGCTTGCCCTCGGGGTCGGCCTCCGTCACCTGCCTGGCCTCGAAGGCGACGAGCGCTCCACCGACAGCCGCATCGGCGGCGGCCTCGAACACGACCGGCACCTGCGTCCTCCCCGCCTTGAACGGCGGCGCCGTCATCGTGATGCCCGGCGGCAGCGTGCTGCCGTCGAGGAGCAGATCGCCGTCGAACCCCTGGCGCGTCGCGTTGACGAGCACCGCGTAGCGGTTGCCACGAGGGACGAAGACCGTCTGCCTCGTCTGCGAGTAGCGGTCGATCCGCGGAATCGAGAGCGACAGCGAGGGTGCGGGCGGCAGCAGTTCCACGCGATAGATGAAGTCGGGACGGCCGCGCCGCAGGTGGTCGGTGACGCGGACGACGTATTCCCCGTCCTCCGGTGCGGTGAAGGCGAAGGCGGAATCCGGGCCGCGGGCGTCGTCGTTGCCGGCGAGGTTCTGCCCGTTGACCCGCAGCACGTTGACGACCGGGTCGAGCCCGGAACGCAGCCGCCGTGCGAGGCACTCCACCTGCAGCACCTGCCCCTTCTTCGCACCGAACCGGAAGTGGTCGACATCGCCCGGCTTCTCGATCACCCCGTTGAAGGCGAGCGAGACGTCGCCCGACGTGGCGGTGCCGACCTCGTCGTTCGGCTCCTGCTCGAGGGCGTTGCCGAGCGACGAGATCCGGAAGGGGAGGCCCGTCGGCGCCAGGCCGCGCGCGTCGGGCGCGAAGATCCTGGTGTCGCCGGCCATCGGGCCGGCCGGCACCGTCACCTCCTGCGCGATCGGTCCGGCGGCATCGCCGAGGAACGTCACGGCCACCTTCTCGCCGGCCTTGCCTCCGGCGGGATAGACCGCGGTCGGGCGCGGAAACGCGCCGACGTGCAGGCGATACCGTGAGTTGCCGTCACCGCCGTACGAGGCCTCACGGACGAGGACGACATGACGGCCGCCCTCGGGCGAGACGATGCTCAGGATGCCGTCCTGAAGGACGGTCGGCGAGTCGTCCACGGCGGCGAGTTCCCGGCCGTTCGCGTCGAGGATCGCGATGAACGGATCGAAGCGATGGCTGCCGAGCCGCAGCCCCTCGATCTCCACCGACAGCCGTCCGCCCTTCTCGAGATCCACGCCGAAGTGGTCGAGATCCTCGTTGGTGACGACGCCGTGCACGGTCGTGCCGAGCGGGATCATCTGCGGCTCGCCGACGGCGTTGTTGGGCTCCTTCTCGTCGACGATCGGCAGGCTTCCGATCCAGAGCGTGCGGTAGTCGGAGATGCCCGAGCGCGTGCGCACCTGCACGATCTGCTCACCTGCCGGACAGGTCTCGGGCACATGCAGCACGGCCTTGAACGAGTTGGCGTCGATCGGCTCGATCGATTTCACCGCGATGCCGTCGGTGCCGTAGAGGAGAATCTCCGCCGCGTCACCGAGCCGCTCACCGCTGAACACGACCTCGCGGTCACCACCGCGCTGCACCCCGCGGGGGAGGATCGTGTTGAGCCGTGGAAACGCCGCCTCGACCACCGGGGCCATGAGGACGGCCACCCCCGCTGCGATCATCGCGAGGCGCAGCACGGAGCGGACGCGGCCAGAGGACATGGGAAAACTCCTGAGCCGGGCGGGATGTGCCTTCGTTGCGACACGCAGGCGGTCACCCATGACGCACGAGGACATGACGACATGGGGAGGCAGGGGAAGCGGACACACGAACAGGGCGAGGTCAGACGATCAGCTGCGGGCGGACCTGGCCGCCATCGACGATCTCGATCGGCCGGGCACCAGGCGCCATCAGTTCCTTCCGGGCATTGATGCCCAGGCGGTCGTAGATGGTGGTCGCCCAATCCTCGACCGTCAGCGGGTCGTCCTCGGGCTCGCTCGCCGTCGCGTTGCTCGAGCCGTAGACGATCCCACCCTTGATGCCGCCACCGGCCATCACGATCGAGAAGACCTTCGGCCAGTGGTCCCGGCCGGCCGTCGGGTTGATCTTCGGCGTGCGGCCGAACTCCGTGCCCACGCAGACGAGCGTCGAGGCGAGCAGCCCGCGGCGGTCGAGGTCGCGAATGAGGGTCGCGAAGCCCTGATCGAACGCCGGGGCCTGTCCCCGCATGGCACCCGCGATGTTGTCGTGGTGGTCCCAGCCGCCGTAGGTGAGCGTGACGAACCGCACGCCCGACTCCACGAGCCGGCGGGCCAGCAGCATCCGCATGCCTGCCTGATTCTTGCCGTACTCGTTCTTGATCTCGTCCGACTCCTTCTTGAGATCGAACGCCTCCTGCGCCTTGGCGGAACTGATGAGGCCGTAGGCCCGCTGGTAGAACGAGTCGAGCGCGTCGAGCGAGTCGCTCTTCTCCTTGTCGCGGAAGTGCGCGTTCACCACGTCGAGCATCCGGCGACGCTGGTCGAACCGTGCCACGGCGATTCCCGTCGGCAGGTTGAGGTCGCGCACCTTGAAGTTGGGGTCGGCCGGGTCGGAGCCGAGACTGAACGCCGAGTAGGCCGAACTGAGATAGCCGGAGCCGGCGAACTCGTTGGGCTGACCGGGAATGCACACGTACGGAGGCAGGTTCTCGCGGGGACCGAACTCGTGCGAGATCACCGACCCGAAGCTCGGGTACTGGAGCGCCGGGCTCGGGCGGTAGCCGGTGAACATGTTGTGCGTGCCGCGCTCGTGGGCGGCCTCGCCGTGCGTCATCGACCGGCAGATCGCGAGTTTGTCGGCGATCTTCGCCGTGTGCGGCAGCACCTCGCCGAACCGCACGCCGGGGAGCACCGTCTCGATGCTGCCGAGTGGGCCGCGGTACTCGGCCGGCGCGAACGGCTTGGGATCGAACGTCTCCTGGTGGGCATAGCCGCCGGGGAGATAGATGTAGATGACCGACTTCGCGACGCCCTCGCGAGCGGGTTCGCCATCGGCGGCGTGGGCCGCCTGCATGCGGAAGTAGTCACCGAGTGAGAGCCCCAGCCCGCCGATGGCTCCGACCGTCAGAAAGCCACGTCGATCCACGCCGTTGCCGAGACTCTTCATGATGGTTCTCTCCGGGTGAAGAAACACATAACTATAATACTAGATCGGTCGGTGGGGTGCCATTGACGAGCAGGAGCGGTTTTGGACGTCGGCCGGTCGATCCCCTCCAGCCGTAACCGCCCATGCGACCGGACGTTACGACGATGGCCCCAGCCGGTCCCGCCAGGCGGCGACCTGTTCGGCGACGGCGGCAGGAGCGGTGGAACCGGCGCTCCGCATCCGTTCCACGGCCCTGGCGGCACCGAGCGCCGACCGGAGCCCCGGATGCCACCCGGGGTGATGCCGCGTGCACTGGGCGTCGGACAGTGCTCCGAGCGCGACGCCGTGCGCGAGCGCCTCGCGCACGAGGTGCCCGACCGTCTCGTGCGCGGTGCGCTGCGGCACGCCGTCGGCGATGAGCGCCTCCATGAGGCTCGTCGCGTCGAGGTGGCCGCGTTCGAGACCCGCACCGACGCGGTCGCGATCGAAGCGCGTGCCGGCGATGAGCGGCGCCGCGATGCCCACCACGGCCTCGAGCGTGTCGATCGAATCGAAGAGCGGCTGCTTGTCCTCCTGCAGGTCGCGGTTGTAGGCCGTCGGGAGCCCCTAGAGCAGCACGAGCAACGCCTGCAGGGTGCCGATGCTCCGCGCCGACTTGCCGCGCACGAGCTCGAGCACGTCGGGGTTGATCTTCTGCGGCATGATCGAACTGCCGGTGCAGAACGTCTCCGGGAGCCGCAGGAAGCCGAACTCCTCGGTGCTCCAGAGGATCCACTCCTCGGCCCACTGGGAGAGGTGCACGCCGGCGAGCGCCACGACGAAGGCGAGCTCGCAGGCGAAGTCGCGATCGCTCGCCGCATCGATGCTGTTGGCGGCGACGGCGTCGAACCCGAGCGAGACCCGCACGTGCTCACGATCGATCGGCAGGCTCGTCCCAGCGAGGGCCCCGGAGCCGAGCGGCAGCACGTTCGTGCGTCGCCGGCAGTCGGCCAGACGGTCACGGTCGCGCTGCAGCCGCTCGCACCAGCAGATGAGCTGGTGTGCGGCGAGCACCGGCTGGGCCCGGCGCAGGTGCGTGTAGCCGGGAATCACGACGCCGTCCTCGCGTTCGGCGAAGCCGACGAAGGCACGCTGCACCTCCGCGAGCCCGGCGTCGAGCCGGTCGATCGCGCGCCGGCAGTGGAGACGCAGATCGGTCGCCACCTGGTCATTGCGGCTCCGCGCGGTGTGCAGCTTGCGGCCGGTGTCGCCGAGCCGCGCCGTGAGCGCGGCCTCGATGTGGAGGTGGATGTCCTCGCGCGAGACGGTGAACTCGAAGCGCCCGGCCCGGATGTCGGCGCGGATCTCCTCGAGCGCCTGCGCGATCGCGTCGGCCTCGGCCGCCGTCATGAGGCCGCAGGCAGCGAGCATCCGCGCGTGCGCGATCGAGCCGTCGATGTCGTCGTCGGCGAGCCTCCGGTCGAACGACACGCTCTCGGAGAAGGCCTCCACGCGCGGGTCGGTGCCCTCGCGGAACACGCCGGACCAGGCCTTGGAGGGGCCGGTCGCGGGCTCGCCGGGGCGCTTCGGTGTGGGCGACGGGGGCACTGGGGCGGACCTCGAGGTGGCGGCGACGAGCCTCAAGCCTAACGACGCTTCCGGCAGCAGCCAACGAGAAGCGCTGTCGGTGGTTCGGGGCTGCCCACACCCTCTCGCCGGACGTTCGCGGAGGTCGGGGCTGCCCGTGCCCTCTCGCCGGACGTTCGCTGCGGCCCTCCGGGCCTCCGCTCACTCGGTGCTGTCTGCGCTCCGGCATCCTGCCTGCGCTGGCCAGCAACGCCGGCTCGAGAGCACGGGCAGCCCCTCGCGGGTTCAGTTTCGGGGAGTGATCGTGACCTCGATCTCGACGTGCGGCGCCCGCGGGACCGTGCAGGAGAGGATGCGGAAGCCCGCGTTTTGGTCCTCCACGGGCGTCGCTGGTCGGGCGTCCGCGACGGCCCATGCGATCGGCGTCACCAGCGGCGGGTCGGACGTGGCCGTCACCTCGAGCGAGATGGCTTTGCCTTCCTTGTCGAGCACGACGCGGGTGCCTTCCAGAACGGGCTCGGCGTCGATCCCCGCCTGCCAGCGGACGTCGCCCACCGGTGAATCGATCGTGTCGCGGATCGTGACACACCGCGACCCGCGGTCGAGTGTCACCCGCCGCGTGACACTCGAC
>JBJTBO010000293.1:0-4268 GCA_046091445.1 Planctomycetaceae bacterium
GGCCAGATACACGGTGCCGAAACTGCCGCGGCCGAGCACCGAGACCACCTCGAAGTCGTCGAAGCGATCACCGACAGAGAGCAAGAGAGGATCGGCTTCGGGCCGGTCGGGAGGCTCGTGTGGTGCGGGCGACGCGGTCGGAATCCGCGTCGCGTAGGGGTCGGGAACGTCCCCAGCGGCTCCGTGTCGGGTGCTGTGTTCGGTCATCGCCGGGCCATGGAGGGCTGGGTCAACGGGCCTCTCTCACAGGCAGCACGACGATGAGGGGGCGGTCGGCAATGCGGCGACGAGAAACACCTTGGCGAAGTGACCTGCCCCCATGAATGGAACCAGTGTCTATCACCAGGGCAGACCTGCCAAGGGATCGCCGTGAATTGGTCGCTGACCCGCACCCGTTTGACCTTGCGGGAAGGGCAGGAGTCATGTCAGCCGGCCACGCGAACGGTCGTTGCGAGCTATCTTTGCCGGAGGCGGATCCACACGGAAGGGTATCTCCATGAACCGACGCTCCGCCTGCTTCTGTTTTCTCGCATTCCTGAAGACTTCGCTTCTGTCTTCAGTCGCTCTGGCCGCCCAAGAAGTCGCCGCGACGGTCTCGCGCGTCGCCGGGCCGAGATGGAGCGTCAATGGCGACTGGAGCCCCAGCGTCGAAGCCATTCGGAGTCATCTGCGAGCGGCTCACGGCATCGACCCGGGTGTCTTGGCCATCGACGACCTGATCACCCTGCATGACAACGACCACAACCGCAGGGGCTACACCGCCGGCCACAGCCACAAGAAGGCTGCCAAGAGTTCGGCGAAGGGCTATGCCACATTCTGAGCCGCGTGAGTTCAGGATCGCCCAGTTCCACCGCCTTTGAGGACGAGGCTTTGGATCGTGACGGCTCCCGGGCGTATTGTGGGCATCGTCACTCCATCACCATCGTCACCTGATACGCCCGTCCGCCTCCGGTCTTCTTGGCCTTGTGATCGCCGCGACCAGGTCCCTGCGCCGCCGTTTTCGACCGCCGTCAACACCCCCGGGCGGCGGAACGGCCCTCCGCGACGATGGCCCGGAAGCCGTCGCGCAGCATCCCCACGTCGGACTGCACGGCGATCACGCTGAATCCCTGCCGGCGTCGCGTGTGCAGCTCGGCCAGGTCGCGGACGAGAATCCCCGCCGCCTTCCCCGCCTCGCGGGCAGCCACCGCCACCCGGGTCACACACGCCTCGAAGTCCGGGGAGGCGCCCTCCGGCCGGCCGGCCAGGTCGCGCTCGAGGTCGGCCGGCCCCACGAAGAGCACGTCGATGCCGTCCACCCCCCCGATCGCCTCGGCCGCCGCCACCGCCGCCGCCGTCTCGATCTGCGCGAGGAGCAGCGGCGGCGGCTGGGTGCCCACCGCACGCAAGCCGTAGTCGTGTGCCCGCACGGTGCGGGCCACGCCCCGCCGGCCGTGCGGAGGATAGGTCGCCGCCGCGACGACATTCCGTGCCTCGACCGCCGAGTTCACGTGCGGCACCATCACGCCCCGCGCGCCATGATCGAGCACGCGGCCGATCTGGCCGGCATCGTGCCCCGCCACCCGCACGACCGCCCGCGTCGGGCCGCCCCGCAGGGCCCGCAGCTGGTCGGGCACGCCGGCCTCGGAGCCGCAGCCGTGCTCGAGGTCGAGGAGCACCCAGTCGAATCCGCACAGGGCCGCGAGCTCTGCCGCCGCGGGTGAGCCCAGCGACAGCCATGTGCCCACGTGCAGCGCGTCCGCAGCGGGACCGAGCGGGGTTTCGTCCACTGGATCGCTCATAGGGCATCGACTCCTTCGTCGTCACGCAGCCCCTGCAGGGCCCGCTCGATCCTGTCCACCGTCAACCGACGGAGATCGGCGCCGGTGCCGCCGCGGCCGATGAGGAACAGGCCGCCGTCCCGCTGGAAGTAGTTGGCGCCCACGCGGATCACCCCCTTCACGATCATGTTGCGGAGCAGGTGCATCCAGAACCGGCGGCGGTGCTCGGCGGGCAGCGGCCTGACACTGGCATACCCCGCGAGTGCCCGGCTCAGGAAGGGCCCGTCGTGGAAGCAGCCGAGCAGCGAGAGATCGTCGAGCGGGTCGCCGCCCACGGCGTCGTCGAAGTCGATGAACGCGACGATCCGGTCTGCGGTGCCCAGGATGTTCCAGAGCGCGAGATCCTTGTGCACGAGGCAGGCGCCGTCGAGGTCGAGCAGCGCGCGGTGCCGCTCGATCTCGGTCGCGATCCCGGTTCGCAGCGCCGGTCCGATCAGCCCGTGCCGGACGAGGAAGTCGAGATGCTCGTCGAGACGCAGATGGTAGAAGTCGGCGTAGGCCGGCCACGCGCCGTCGAGGCCGGTGTCGAGCACGCCGAATCCGCGCGGCACGATCGCCTGCCAGCGCGCCACCGCCCGGCCGATAGCCGGCGCGACGGCGTCGTGGTCGAGCCCGCCCTCACGGAACCAGTGGTTGAGGTCGGGCACGTCGATCCGCTCGAGGGCCTGCCAGGCGAAGGGGACGCGGCGGCGGGAGGCATCGCAGCCGAAGACGCGCGGCGTGGGCACACCGGCCTCCCGCACCCGCTCGAGCACCGCCGACTCCACCGCGAGATGGCCGTCCCCCTCCGGCCCGTCCTCCACGCGGACGAAGAGCGACCGGCCGTCAACCTCGGCGATCCAGGTGAGGTGGTTGCCCTGGCCGGGACCCGGACGCAGCGCGACCGTGGTGGCGGTGAAGTGCCGCCGCAGTTCCTCCCCAAGGGCCCCGCCGAGCGTCGCGTCGGGCGCGCCCCGGGGCCGGGTGCCATGGAACGCCGCGGGGCGGTCGCACTTCCAGGAGTAGGCTTCGCGCCGGCTCATGCGTGAGGGGGCCGCCGTTTCCAGATCGCGGCGGCGATGCCGCCGATGACGTTCTGCATCACGCTGCTGCACACGCCCGCTGCCGCCGCCAGCGGCAGCGCGGCGAAGTGCTGGCGGGCCAGGGCCGAGGCCATGCCGCCGTTCTGCATGCCCACCTCGATGCTCACCGTGCGGCAGACGGCCTCGGGGAAGCCCGTGAGCTTCGCCAGCGCGTAGCCGGCCGCGAACCCGATGAGGTGGAGCAACGTGACCGCGAGGGCCAGCCTCCCGATGTTCGCCGCGATCGCGTCGGCACTGCCCGCGACGATCCCGCCCGTCACGAGCACGAAGGCCACCACCGCGACCGTCGGCCCGCAGGCGCCGATCCGATCGGCCAGCCGCGGCGCCCGCCAGCGGATCAGCACGCCGAGCGCCACGGGGGCGACCGTCAATTGCAGGGCCGACAGGCAGAGTGCGACCGGATCGACCGGCACCGCCGCACCGACGAGCAGGCTGGTCCAGAGCGGCGTGAGCACGAACGCCAGCACCGTGGAGCAGAGCGTGAGGACGATCGAGAGCGCGACGTCGGCCCGCGCGAGGTACGTGATCATGTTCGACGCCATGCCGCCGGGGCAGCTCGCCACGAGCATGATGCCGACGGCCAGGCCGGTCTCGAGGTCGAGCAGCCGCGCCACGAGCCATCCCGTGAGCGGCATGATGGTGTACTGCGCGAGGAATCCGCAGGCTACGGCCCGAGCCTGCCGGCGGATGCCGCGGAAGTCGTCTGGGCTCAGCGACAGTCCCATGCCGAGCATCGACACGGCCAGCGCCCCGAAAATCCACGGCGTGTCGAACCACAGCATGGTCTGCGGCCGCAGGAATGCGACGGTCGCCATGCCGACGAGCCAGACGGGGTAGAGGCCGTTGAACCAGGTGAGGAACCGCGGCATGGCACCGGACTCGTCGACAGGGGCGGGGTCCGGGGGCCATGTCGGCGCCGCGGCAGCGGTCGCTCGGGCGTTCACCGGTGGCGGCCATTGTGCGGTGCCGGCCCCGGCCGCTCAATTTTCCCTCGCGCTCCTGCCGGCCCATGATCTGCGTCTGGACCCGGGGCCGGAGTCGTCGTGGCCAATCTCGCCAGGAACGAGCAGAGATACCCGGTCGAGAAGAGCCGGAGGCGGACGACCACGTACGACAGACTGGAGGCGAAGCCGGCCATGACCTCAGCCGAGGCCCAACAACGTGCCCTCCATGAACGTGCAGGAGCAAGGCGGCACCCCCGAGCCCGCCTCCGAGCACTCTGGAGCACGTTCCAGTGAAGACGACCAACCATCGCGAGTGGTATCGGAACCTCGGCGGCGCTCGCCTGCCGCGGGTTGTGACCCGTCACCCGCGGGGCTAGAGCACGTCTTGCGTAGGTGCAGCGACGACGGGGCAAACCAAGGTG
>JBJTBO010000294.1:0-3156 GCA_046091445.1 Planctomycetaceae bacterium
CACCGTGCACGACGTCCGGCTGCCGCACGCGCACCACGGCATTCCCACCTACTACCTGATCGCGCCGTGTGAGGCATCGAGCAACCTCGCGCGGTACGACGGAGCGCACTATGGACATCGGGCCGAGCCCGGGAAGGGACACCGGGCCGAGCCAACGACCGGCCATCGGGCCGAATCCGGGAAGGAGCGCGACCCGGCCGCGTTCGAGTCGCCGCTCGTCGAGATGTATTGCCGCAGCCGTGCCGAAGGATTCGGGCCCGAGGTCAAGCGGCGGATCATGCTCGGCACCTACGCGCTCTCGGCGGGGTATTACGACGCGTACTACGCCAAGGCGCTCCGCGTCCGCCGGCTCATCCGCCAGGACTATCTCGATGCCTTCCAGACCGTGGACCTGATCGGCGGCCCCGTCTCGGCGACGGCCGCGTTTCCGCTCGGTGAGAAGACCGGCGACCCGCTCGCGATGTACCTGGTCGACATGTACACGGTGACGGCGAACCTCGCCGGCATCGGCGGCATCTCGTTCCCGTGCGGCTTCACGGCGGGCGGCCTGCCGATCGGCTTCCAGCTGCAGGGCCCGGCTCTCGCGGAGTCGCTCCTGCTCAACGCCACCGACCGCTTCCAGAGCCTCACCGACTGGCATCGCCGCCGGCCGCCGCTGGCGGTCTGAGCGCACGCACCACCGTCCCCACCATCCCCACCCCGCCTCGACGCCCACGCCATGGCCGCCGCCCCATCGCCAGCCGACGTCGCCGCACCGGGATCGGTCACCACGATCATCGGCCTCGAGGTGCACGTGCAGCTCCAGACCGCGACGAAACTCTTCTGCGGCTGCCCGACGACCTTCGGCGCGCCACCCAACACGCAGGTCTGCCCCACCTGCCTCGGCCTCCCGGGATCGCTGCCGGTGATGAACCGCCATGCGTTCGACCTCGCCGTGCGCGCGGCGCTCGCGCTCGACTGCACGATCGCGCCGTTCACGAAGTGGGATCGCAAGAACTACTTCTATCCCGACCTGCCGAAGGGCTATCAGATCAGCCAGTTCGACCTCCCGTTCTCCTCCGACGGGTTTCTCGAGGTGGTCGATCCGAAGGGGGCCTGCTCGCGTCGCGTGGGCATCATCCGCGTGCACCTCGAGGAGGACGCCGGCAAGAGCATGCACGACGAGACGGACGGCACGGCCGACAGCCGGATCGACCTCAACCGCGCGGGCACGCCGCTCTGCGAGATCGTGACGCAGCCCGACCTGCGGAGCCCGCAGGAGGCCCGCGCGTGGCTCAACGAGCTCAAGCTCCTGCTCGTCTACCTCGGCGTGAGCGACTGCAACATGCAGGAGGGGAGCCTGCGGGTCGACGCCAACGTCAACCTCCACATCCCGCGGCCCGACGGCTCCTTCGCCAAGACGCCGATCGTCGAGATCAAGAACATGAACTCGTTCCGCTCGGTCGAGCGGGCGCTCGCCTACGAGGCGGCACGGCAGTGGGAGGAATGGCAGGCCACCGGCCGCGAGCTCGGCAGCGCGCCCAAGCAGACGCGTGGCTGGGACGACCCCGCCGGCGTGACGCGCGGCCAGCGTCACAAGGAGGAGTCGAGCGACTACCGCTACTTTCCCGAGCCCGACCTCGTGCCGGTGCGGGTGTCGGCCGACGACCTCGCCCGGGCCCGCGCCGTGATGGGCGTGCCACCCGCCGGCCTGCGGCACATGCTCGCCGAACGCTGGAGCATCTCGGCCTACGATGCCGACGTGCTCGTCAACCAGGGCCGCGACCTCGTCGCCTACTTCGAGGAGCTCGCCGGCCTCGTCGGCGAGGGCAAGGTGGCGAGCAACTGGATGCAGCAGGACGTCCTGCGCACGCTCAACGAGCGTGGCGGCTCGATCGACGCCTTTCCCGTCCGGCCCGCGGCCCTGGCCGACATCATCGGCCGGATCGCCGCCGGCGACTTCGACACGAGCCGCGGCCGTGAGATCTTCGCCGAGGTGCTCGCCTCCGGCCGCACCGTGGCCGACGTCGTGGCGAGCCTCGGCATCGCGGCGGTGGACGACGACGCGCTCGACACGCTCTGCCGCGAGCTCGTCGCGGCCAACCCGAAGATCGTCGCCGACGTGCAGGGGGGCAAGGAGCAGGCGGCCGCCGGCCTCATCGGCCAGGCCAAGAAGAAAAACCCGAACGTCAACCCGGGCAAGGTCCGGGCGAAGTGCCTCGAGATCATCCGCGGCCTGTGACCGCCCGCGACCGAGCGCCTGCTGTCCCCCGTGGCGTACGCCTCCAGGCGTGCGAATGCGGCCCCCGTCCTCGAAAGCGCCCCCATCTCGTCCCCCGCTCACGCGTGCCGCTGCGACCCGCGGCCGTTACGATACGTCGACCCTCGGAGCTTCCCTCAATGGCGTGGAATCGTCCTCGTCCGCCCATGACGGGCGTCGCCTCCCCGAGCGCGTGCGCCTCTTTCGGAATCGCACTCGCGTGCGTCGTCACGGCCGTTGTTCTCGCGACCGCCCCCTGCCGTGCCGCCGAGGCGACCGGCTGGCCGCAGTGGCGCGGACCGGGCGGACAGGGCCACGCGCCCGACGCGCATGACCTGCCGGTGGAGTGGAGCGAGACGAAGAACGTCGCGTGGAAGACGCCGCTGCCCGGACGCGGCTGGTCGTCGCCGGTGATCGACGGCGGCGTGATCTGGATGACCACCGCCGTCACCACCCCGCTCGACGAGGCGGAGAAGGAGCGGCGCGTCGCGGCCGCGAAGGCGTCGGGCAATTCGAGCCCGCTCGAGGTGTCGGGACCGGTCAGCTTCCGGGCGCTGGCGGTCGACCGCGGCACCGGCGCGCTCGTGCGCGACGTCGAACTCTTCGTCGTGGCCGATCCGCAGCCGATCCACACGCTCAACTCGTTCGCCTCCCCCTCGCCGGTGATCGCCGACGGCCGGCTCTACTGCCACTTCGGCGACTTCGGCACGGCCTGCGTCGACACGAGGGCGGCGCGGGTGGCGTGGGTCAACCGGGATCAGCGGCTCAACCACGAGAACGGCCCCGGCAGTACGCCGCTGCTCTGGAAGGACACGCTCGTCTTCCACTGCGACGGCAGCGACGTGCAGTACATCGTCGCCCTCGACGCGAAGACGGGCAGTGTCGCGTGGAAGACCGACCGCACCGGCAAGGTCCAC
>JBJTBO010000295.1:0-3586 GCA_046091445.1 Planctomycetaceae bacterium
CGTCGTCCGTCACGGCGATCTCCGCCAGCCGCAGCCGTGTGGCCGACGCCTTGCGTTCCGAGAGCGTCGCGGCGTCCGGCGTCAGGACGAGCGCCGTCGGTGCGACATTGATCGCCGCCGTCGTAACGCTGAGCGCATAACTCCCCGCGCGTGCGACGGCGTCCGACTCGACCGACACCCTCACGAAATACTCACCCGTCGCATCGACCGCGTGCGTGATCGTGGCGTCGGCACCACCCGCCGTGCCCGTGGCGGTGGCGAGCACGGCACCCGAGGGGGCGAGCAGCTCCAGTCGCAGATCCGGCCCGTCGGCCGAGGCACCCCCGGCGGCGGGCGTCAGGGCGGAGATCGTCGCGAGGCGATTGGCGGTGAGGGCCACGCGGTAGACATCGATCGCATCGGCCGTGGTCGCGCGGATGTCGAGGGCGTCGAACGCGGCCTCCACGTCGGCCTGCGAATCCCCAAATACCATCACGAACGTGCAGCTCGTCTCGGCTCCGGCGGCGAGCGTGCCGATGTCGAAGGCGAGGTTGAGCGCGATGTCGTCCACGCCGCCGTCGGGATCGGCGGGCGAAAGGAGCACGTCGAACGGATCACCCACGACGTAGCCGCCGAAGACCTGCCCCTCGGACGAGACCACGGCCCGCGGGTCGGCCGAGCCCAGGCCGAGCGAAGCGTTCGAGACCGACGCCACGACGAGCCGGCCGCCGCGGGTGACGTCATTGACCGTGTACCACTCCGACATGGGGTCGGGGTTTTGCGACTCGAGCAGGGCCACGCCCGAGAGGGCCGAGCCGGTGAGGTTTTTCACCGTCGTCGTGATCGTCACGTGGTCGTCGCCGTCGCGGCGGCGGACCAGCCGCTCGAAGACCACGCCGGGCTGCGGCTCACCGGCAATCCGCACGACATCGGCCATGCCGTCGCGATGCCGTGAGAGGCTCACGGCAAACGGCGTGGGGCTGAAGTCGAAGAACCACGTGTTGTTGTAGTTGGTGCCCGCGATCGCGAGCGTGAACGTCGAAAACCAGTGAAACTCGATGCCGTTCCACACCTGGCCGATCGTCGGCCCACCAAAATCTCCCACCGAGTCGAACCCGAGCCCGAGCGGCGTGCCCGGAATCTCGAACGCCCCGGCCTCGGTCTCCCAGGGCACGCCGACGTGGGCGAGGACCACGTCGCCCGCGTCGATCACGTCGGCGGCAGCGGTCGAGTCGTCGGGCTCGATCCCGAATCGCCCGCCGAGGACCGCGACGAGTCCGTAGTCGGTGGCGCTCCCGCCGGTGACCTCGATCCGATAGGTGCCGGCGGAGGGCACGACCACGCCCTCGATGACCGACTCAAGCGTCGCGGCCGGGGTGCCCGTCGCGACGATCGTTCCACCCGGGCCCACGAGCGAGACCACAAGCGGCACCTCCGCGACCGAGGCGGCCACGATCGACACACGGCGGCCGGCCTCGATCGGAAGCGAATAGGCATCGACGTCGCCGGGCCCACCGATGCGGCCGGTCACCGCGGCCCGACTCGCCGACGCGACCGTGATGAGGGAGCCACCAAGCGGCTGGGCCGCGGCCGGCGTATCGTTCGCCGCGCGACCGAGCGAGTCCTCCTCGAACGCCGCATCGACGAGCATCTCGACCGTGTACGTGCCCGACGCGGCTCCGCCGTTCCCCACGGTGATCGTCCACGTGCCCGAGGCCGCCGCGCTCACCGGTCCCACGATCGCAGCGACACCGGCCGCCGTCGGCGTGGAGACCGTCTCGTTGCCGCTCGGGTCGCGGAGCGTCACGGTCGCAGCCACGCCCGCCGCCGGCGTCACGGCCACGGCGAGCGACTGGCCGGCATTGATCGCGATCGTGAAGGCATCTTGGTCGGCCGCGCCCGAGAGCAGGCCCGCCCGGCTGCCCGTATAGATGAGGCCGCCGAGGGGCGCGACGGGAGCGAGCGGAGCCGCGATGGCCACGGTGCCCGCATCGAGGCTCAGCGTGGCCGAGAAAGGCTGCGATGGATTGCCGAGCGTGTCGGTCACCGCCCCGGCCGCCAGCGAGTAGGAGAGCACGGCCTCCCGCGTGACGCCCGTCAGGGCATACCGCACCACGCGCGGCCCGACGAGCGAGGCGCTCGCGACCGAGCCCTGCGAGACGACCAGGTCGCTCACCGCCACCGACGCGGCCGCCACATCCTCGTCAAACTCCACGTCGATCGCCGTCAGCGGCAGCGGCACGATCGACGCAGCCGCGGGCACCGTGCCCACGACGGAAAGCGGCGAGGCGTCGTAGCGGAACGACCCGGTAAAGGCCCGGAGCGGCGCCCCATCGCTCGCCCGCGTGAGCGCCCCCGCGGCGAGCGCCATGACCTGCTGGCCGCCCATCGTCACGGGGCTCGCCGCAAACTCAAACCTCGCCGTCACGGGATCGACCACCGTCGCGGTCGTGGCCGCCACGCCGTTGACGGCGAGATCCCCGGCCGCGAGCGTGGCCGGATCGAACGCGTTCCTGAACGTGATCGTAACCGTCGTCGGCGGCGCGTTGACCACGCTGCCCACGGCGGGGGTCGTGCTCACGACGGTGAGCCCGAGGGCCCGGACGAGCGCGTTGGCATTGAGCCGGCCGCCGGTGACCGTCTTGCCGGCGAGGGCGGGGATCGGATCAGCCGTCGTGAGGAGGAGGTTTTTGAGGTCGGTCACGGAGAGCGTCGGGGCCACGGAGAGGGCGAGCGCCGCCGCCCCGGCGACCTGCGGCGACGCCATGCTCGTGCCGCTGAGCGACGCGTAGCCGTTGCTCGGCACGGTGCTCACGATGTTCACGCCCGGGGCCCCGAGGTCCACGCTCGTGAGCCCGTAGTTACTGAACGAGGCGAGCGCGTCGCGGCGGTCGGTCGCGGCCACGCTCACGATGAAGGGGGACGTGTAGCTCGCCGGATACGACGGCGTGGTGTCGGTGTTGCGGCCGTCGTTGCCCGCGGCGGCCACGAAGAGGATGTTGGCCGCGCCGCCGGCGTTGATGGCGTCGAGCAGCCCCTGCACATACCCGCCGCCGCCCCAGCTGTTGTTGGTCACGCGCACGTTCACGCCGTAGGTCGTGCGCATCATCGTCGCGTAATTGCCCGCCCGGATCGCGTGCGACGTCGAGCCGCCGTCCGGCCCGAGAAACTTGAGCGACATCAGCGACGTCTGCCAGTTCACGCCGACGACGCCCGTGGCGTTGTTGCCGACCGCGCCGATCGTGCCGGCGACGTGCGTGCCGTGGAGGTCGCCGTCCGCGGCCGAGAAGACGTTGCCGCGGTTGTTGTGGAAATCAAACCCGTGCACGTCGTCGATGAAGCCGTTGGCGTCGTCGTCCACGCCGTTCCCGGGGATTTCGGCGGGGTTCGTCCACATGTTGGCGGCGAGATCGCCGTGGCTGAAGTCGATGCCCTCGTCGATCACGGCCACGACGACGTCCCGCGACCCGGTGGACACATCCCACGCCGCGGCGGCGTCGATATCGGCCCCGGCCGTCCCGCCCGACTGACCGGTGTTGTGGAGACCGTAGAGGCTCCCGTAGAGCGGGTCGTTCGGCGTCAGGCTCGCGTCGATCTGGAAGTCGGG
>JBJTBO010000296.1:0-2769 GCA_046091445.1 Planctomycetaceae bacterium
GGACGTCGAGGGCGACTGCCGCCATGAGCCAGTCCGGCACGTCGTCGGTCACGGCCTGCACTTCGTCGTCGTCCGTCGGCGAGTCGCTCTCGACAGGCATCTCTCCTGCCGACTCCCGCCAGATCGAAACGAGTTCGGCCGCATCACCCGAGGCTGCGACGGGCTTCAGGGCCTGACTGACGGAGAGCCCGCAAACCAGTGCGATCGTGGCGGCGATGGCCGTGAGGCCCGCGAGGATTTTGTGGCGGCGCACAGGCGTCGCGGGGGCTGGCGCCACGCGTTTGGCTTCATGCAGGGCACTGCTGACGGCCGCCATGAGCCGCACGGACCGGGCGAGTGCCGCGGCAGCCTCCTCATCCGTGCCGAGCCGCTCCTCGAACGCCGCCGCCTCGTCCGCCGACAGTTCGTCGAGCAGGTAGCGGTGGGCCAGCCAGTCGAGATCGTCGGGGGAGGCCATGGGGAACGGATGCCGGGGTGCTCGTGCGGGACCCCATCGGGCCCCATAAGAACGATGCGCGAGGGGGCCGAATTATTTTCAGGATTTTTCCATTCGGCGTAAGTCGCATGCCCACAGGCACTTGCGTCGCTCAAAGAATCTCTCACCATACCCGGGACTGGCCGCGGCGTCGCATACTGTCGGCAACTCCGAAAGTCGACACTCGTCAGCAGCTATTCGGCATAGCCAATGTGCATTGGCTTGCGTTCCCTTCGCCCCTCCAGGGCATCTGCTCACCCGCCTGCTCCGCGCGATTCGAGGGAGACCGCACTCATGAGGGCATCTCGCCGTGTGACGGGTTCGCGCGTTCCCGGTTTTACCCTGGTCGAACTCCTCGTCGTCATCGCGATCATCGCGGTGCTGATCGGCCTGCTCCTGCCGGCCGTGCAGGCGGCTCGTGAAGCGGCCCGCCGTTCGAGCTGCTCCAACAACACCCGCCAGCTTGGCCTGGGCCTCGCCACCTTCCACGACACGAGGATGGCCTTTCCTGCACACCGATCCCCGGGCGGGGCGACGGGAGTCAGCTGGCTGTGTCTCGTGCTTCCGCAGCTCGAGCAGGCTGCGCTGGCCGACGAAGTGCTGCCGGCCGCCGCAGCGATGACGGCGGGGCAAAACGCCAATCGGGTGCTCGGAAAAAATCGCATCGCGTCCTTCGTGTGTCCCAGTGCGATCGCGGACCGGTCAAGCAGCACGATCGACGACATCACGGGATTCGGAAACGCCTACACCACCCACTACGTCGGCAACATGGGCCCGATCGGGACGAACCCCGCCACCGGCAGTGCGTATTCCGCGAATCCATCGGGACAGGGTCTGCTCGCATGCGAGGGGATTCTCCCACTGCACCCGAGCGTGATCTCCAGCAACCCGACCGAGCCTGTCGGCGTGCGGATGAGCCAGGTTACGGACGGCACCTCGAAGACGCTGATGCTCTTCGAGGCCAGTTGACGCGGATTGGAGACGGCCTCGTACCGGTCATGGGTGCGGGGAATCTCCTGGAGCAACGATGCGACCGCAGCCAAGAACGTGCAGCACGCGATGGGTGTGGTCGCCTACAACGGCGGCAGCAACTTCAACGTGATCAGCATGGGAAGCAATCATCCAGGTGGCTGCGTGGTCGCGATGGCGGATTCGAGCACCCGCTTTCTCGCCCAGGCGATCGACCTCAACCGGATGCTCCTGCCGTTGGCGAGCCGCGGCGGCACCGAACCGGCTGTCGAGTGAGTGATTCGATGCATCCTCTTGGGCAGGCGGCGAGTCGGTGGTTCGTCATCCCACTCGCGATCGCGACGATGATCCCGACTGGCTGTCGGCCGGCGGGCGGTACCGACGGGCGTCACCGGGTGCGGGGGCGCATCACCCTCGCTGGTGAGCCGGTCACGCAGGGGGAAGTGCTCTTCACGCCCGATGGCGCGCAGGGCAACTCCGGCCCGCAGGGGCTCGCGATCCTCGGCGCTGGGCGCTACGACACCCTGGGCTCCCGCGCTCCGGGTGTCGCCGCCGGCCCGGTCATCGTGCGCGTGACGGCCCTGGCGACCGCACAGGGGCCGGCTCTGGCGGAGTACGAGTTTCGCATGGTCGTCGAACCGGGCGGCATGGACCACGACATCGACATCCCGGCAAGCGCGGTCGGTTCTGCGGGCACCGAGAAGCCGGAGATCTGAAGACCAGAGGACATGGTGCGGTGCGCCCGTGCGAGCCCACCGGCACGGTCGGCGGAGTCCGGCGATCCGGGCGGGGCGGCGCAGGCCCGCCGGCCCGCTACGGCTTCCGGGAACGCGACGACGCCTCACTCGCCGCGTCGTCTGCCCCCTCGAGCGTCATGGCGATCCGAAAACCGAGGTCGCCGCTGACACCGGCCGCTTTGTGTCGTTTTTGAAACGCCGAGCGGCAATGCAACGGGCCCAGCAGCCAACTGCCGCCGCGACATGCCTCGGATTCAGCCAGGGTCGAGGAGCGTGTCGCGAAAGCGTCCATGACGGGTGGCCGGCCGGCACCGTCGATCCACTCGAACACGTTTCCGTGCATGTCGAAGAGTCGCCACGCGTTGGGCTGTTTGAGCCGCACCTCGTGGGCGTACTGCTGGCTGGCCGTATTCCCGCCGGGGATCGGCAACTCCGCCGCAGCATCCCATTTATTGCCGTACCACGCATGGGTGCCGAGGACGTTGTCGTCGTCGCCAAACGAGAACGTGCTGATCGTCCCCGCGCGGCACGCCCACTCCCACTCGGCGCCCGTGGGCAGTCGGTATCGTTCGGTCGTGTCGAGTGCGC
>JBJTBO010000297.1:0-3801 GCA_046091445.1 Planctomycetaceae bacterium
CCGGCGGGCCGACGTCCCGCAGTTCGACCGATCCGCGCTCCGGCGCGAAGTTGACCACGGCTGCTGGCATGGCGGATGACCTCCGGGAGGCCGGCCCTGTGCCGACCGCCGAGACGAGAGCAGACGTTCGGGGCGGGCGACGGACAGGTCGCTGTCGTGACCGTGTCCGGGCGGGCCGAGCCGGGCAGCAGGTCGTTCGCCGACCCGCGGCCACGGGGCGGTGATCGGCGCGCGCTCGACTCCGTCACGGTGCCGCCGTCGCCCGCGCGGACTCGTCCGGGAGCGAGTGGCCGAAGACCGACCAGACCACGCCGTCGGCGACGATCGACAGCGTCGTGCGCCCCTCGGCGGTGATGATGAGGCTCACGCTGCGGCCATGCTCCACGCCCGAAAAGACGTGCGCCCCCTCGATCGCGTGCACGGTGTCGAGCTTCGTCACCTCACCCCGACGCGAGGCCGGCGCGAGGAGCGTCAGCTCTTTCTTCTCGGCGTCGACGCGAAAGAACGTCGGCCGCTCCCGCTCGCCGAAGTCGGGCGGGCCCACCGTGCCGTCCTCATCCACCGCGACCGCCGACGCGACGGAACAGAGCCATATCTGACCTGCATGCGCCGTGCCGGTGGCCACCAGCGTCACTGCCAGGATCGCCCATGCCGTCGTCGAAACCTTGAGCACCATCGGTGCACTCCTTTGCTCGGGGGGTGTTGGATCGATTCGAGGAACCGTTCGGCCGGGCTCACCGCACGGTGTAACCCTTCGCCTCCATCGCTGCCATGAAGTTCCTGTTCCACACGGCGAACTGCGACTGGTAGGCGGCCGCCGCGTCAGCCGAGGCACCGCCGGCCGACTTCACGGCGCGGCGCGACCGCACGCCTCCCGTCAGACCGAGCGACGTCGCGCCGATCGCGGCTCCCTTGCCCGCATCGCCCGCCACCGCACCGATCGCCGCACCGAGCAGTGCGCCGCCCGCACCGCCCTTCACGGCACCACCGCGCGCGTCGCCGGCCTGCGCGGCCGCGGCATGGCTCTGCTGGTCGAGCGCGGCCTTGGCCTGATACGGATCCCACCGCGTCTGCTGCGTGGCCCAGTCGTACGCCGCGGACTCATCGGCCCGCTGCTACTCGGGCGTCTGTCCCTTCGCCGGAAAGATGGCGAGGTTGCCCGGATTGATGCTGAGGGCGGGTGGACCTGCCTGAACGGTGGTCACGACCACCGCGCCCGTGACCACTGCGACCGTCACCACGGCCATGCACCAAGTTCGTCGCTCGATTCGTCTCTGCATCATGTTTCTCCTCCGTGAATCCATCCAGACACGAGGCGGGGTACCACACGTGCGAGCGGAGCGCGAATACGGATTTCGCGAGCCATGAAAACCACGGGTGCGGCGCGCTCGGCTGTGCACAAATCGACACAACAAGCGCGGCCAAACGCGACCTCGCATCACATGGCACTCGGCCGCGCGCCGTGTCGATCGCAGACGTTCGCGCCGGTTGCCGCTCGCCCGGACACGACCCGGCGGACCCTGTCCCCGACCGCCATTCGACGACATCGGCGGCCGCGAATTCGTCGAATCCGTCGACAACGGGACGCCTCGACGATACTGTTGACAGTTCGGGCGTCGGCCCGCGGCCGCGGCTGGCCTGCTGATCGCCAGTCTCGTCCGGCACGAGCGCGTCGAGACTGCGTTGCCATGGCTGTGGCGAGGCTCCTGCTGACGTCGGCCCTGCTCGCCACCGCGGCCATGCCGGTGACGGCTGACGATCCCGCCGCGATCGATTTTTTCGAACGGAAGATTCGGCCGGTGCTGAGCGAGCACTGCTACGGGTGTCACTCCGCGGAGGCGGCGAAGGCGGGGAAGCTCGGCGGGAAACTCGCCCTCGACTCGCGGGCGGGCATCCGGCAGGGCGGCGAGAGCGGCGCGGCGGTGGTGCCGGGGGACGTCGCCACGAGCGTCCTGATACGGGCTCTCCGGCACGAGGGGCTCGAGATGCCCCCCGAAGGCAAACTGCCTGACGACGTGGTGGCCGACTTCGTGGCATGGGTGCAATCGGGGGCCGCCGACCCGCGCGACGGCGTCCCCGTCGCCACGATGGCCATCGATATCGAGGAGGGACGCTCCTTCTGGTCGTTCGTCCCGCCAACGGCACAGCCGCGGCCGATGGTGCACGATGCCGGCTGGCCCCTGCGCGAGCATGACTGGTTCATCCGCGCCGCGCATGAGGCCCGCGGGCTCGTGCCCGTCGCTCCCGCGACACGGGAGGAATGGCTGCGCCGGGTCTCGTTCGACCTCGTCGGTCTGCCGCCCACATCCGAGGAACTCGCCGCGTTCCTCGCCGACGCGTCTTCCGAGGCGTTCGCGACGGTCGTCGATCGGCTCCTCGCATCGACGCATTTCGGCGAGCGTTGGGCCCGGCACTGGCTCGATGTCGCCCGCTACACGAACGACTTCGGCGGTACGGCGAGCGTCGTGCCGACACCCAACGCCTACCGCTATCGCGACTGGGTCGTGCAGGCGTTCAACGCGGACATGCCCTACGACCGCTTCGTGCGGCTGCAGCTCGCCGGCGACCTCATCGCGGATGCACCCGCCGACTACGCCGAACGCCTGGCGGGCCTCGGATTCCAGGGTCTCGGGCAGAGGTTCAGCGGAAACGCGGTGGGGATGGAGAAGAAGAAGGTCGCCGACGAACTGGACGACCGCGTCGACACGCTCACCCGCGGCCTGCTCGGACTCACGGTCTCCTGCGCGCGGTGTCACGACCACAAGTTCGACCCGGTGCCGACCCACGACTACTACGCGCTCGCCGCGGCCTACAACGGGGCATCGTGGAGCGCGGAGATCCCGCTCGTGGCGCCGGCGGTCGAGGCGGCGTGGCAAGCGTGGTCGAGGCAGTCGGCGGCGCTCGCCGACCGGATCAAGAAGGTGCTCGACGCAGAGATCGACCGCGTCGGGCGGGCGCAGGTGCTCAGGCTGCAGGCGTATCTGCTGGCGGCGTGGCGGGCACGCGCACTCGCCGCCCACAAGAGCCCCGTCGACCTGCCGGCACTCGCGCGCCGGTTCGAGCTGGAGCCGGTCTTTCTGGAACGGCTCGTGAACGACTGGAACGCGGGAAAGCCGCCGCCGGACCCGCCGGACCTCGACCTGCGGGCGTGGCGGACCGCTGCCGACGCCGCACTGCCCATGGCGGTCGTGAGCGCGGGCGATGCCGAGCCTCCAGCGGCCGTCGTCGCCGGCGCGGCCCGCGCCGCGGCCGCGGCCGCAACGGCGCTCGCCGACCTCGAGCGGTTCGAGTGCGCGAAGCGGGACGGAGTGCCGCAGCCCACGGCGCTGCTCGGCACGACCGAGGCGATCCTCAAGCCGCTGTTCCAGAACGCCGACGCCGTATTCCGCCTGAAGCCCGAGGAGGTGACGCCGCTGCTGACGGCAGCCGCGCGACAGGAGCACGAGGCCCTCACCCGCGAGCAGGCCGAGCACGCGAAGACCGCCCCACCGCAGCCGCCCCGGGGGATGGGCGTGACGGGCGGGGGGACGCCGATGCAGATCCACATCCGGGGCAACGCCGACCAGCTCGGGGCGGCCGTGGCACCGGGATTCCTGCAGGTGCTCTCCCGGCCGGCCGCCGCGGCACCGGCGACGACGGGCGCGGCGACCACCTTCACCAGGCTCGACCTCGCCGAGGCGATCGTCAGCCGCGACACCCCGCTCACCGCGCGCGTCTCCGGCAACCGGGTCAGGCACCTTCTCTTCGCCCGCGGCAGCGGCGGCGCGCCGCGCAACTTCGGCCAGCTCGGTGACCGGCCGA
>JBJTBO010000298.1:0-2173 GCA_046091445.1 Planctomycetaceae bacterium
GATTGCGGTAGGTCATGAGGCTGTCGGCGATGTCGAGCAGCATCTCCCACAGCCGCTGGACGTCGGCCCGCTCACCGGCCGTCGCGGCGCTGTCGGCGACCGGCACGGGCGGGCGCGGGGGGACGAGCGTGGCCCCGAGCACCTGCATCGCCGCGGAGGCCCGCTCGTTCCGCCGGCCCAGGTCGAGGACTCGCCAGCCCGGACCGCGGGACATGCTCTCCGTCCCGAGGCCCGCGAAGGCGGAGAGATCGAGGATCAGGGTGTCGAGCACGCTCAGCACGTCGGCGCCGCCGCGTCGCGTCGTGGGCTTGATCGCCGGACAGTCGCTCCGCACCCGCGACAGGATCTTCCACGAGTCGATCGAGATCCGATCGCGCACCACGGAGGCCATGTTCCAGAGTGCCCGCACGCTGGCCCGCACGCTCATCGGGCGCGACTCGTCGAAGACGAGCGACTGGATCTCGAGCGCGATCTCCCGCGGGGTCTCGCGCCGGCCCGACTGGAGCCACGCATGGTGCACGTGCGGCGGATCGGCGAGCGACCCGAGCAGCATGGCGGCCGCCGCGACCGACTCCTGGTTGGATTCCGACGCGATGCGGGTGGCGACGGCGCGGAGCAGGCGGGCGGCCGTCTCCGCCCGCTCCACGTGGCGGCCGAGCCAGTGGAGGTGGTCGGCCACGCGGCTCGGCAGGTCGTTGCCGCTGCGCCGCAGGGCGACCTTGCGCCCCGGTGTCGGCAGGAGCGACACCGGCGCCACCGGACCCTGCGAGAGCACCCACACGTCCTTCGAGCCCTGGCTCGAGAGGAGCAGCTCCTCGCCGATCGATCGTCCCACCGACATGCGCGCGAGTCCGCCACGCATCGACTGGTAACCATCGGCCGTGGAGACGGCGAAGCAGCGCATGAGCACGGAGGCGGAGACGATGCCGCTGCCGTTCCAGCAGGGCGCCGCGGACCGCTCCACCATCTCGCGGCCGACCCACGCCGCCGGACGGGCGCGGATCTCGGAGACGAGGTCGGCCCGGCGCGTGGCGTCGAGGAGAGCCGGGACGTAACGCTTGAGCCCACGGGGGGCGTGGACCGGCTCCACCACCACCTCGTCGAGCCTGTCGAGCACGTGGGCGAGATTGGCAGGCAGCCCGCACCACCACGACCGTGGGGCGGGCAGCACGACCTCCTCGCCGAGCAGCCGCCGGGCGACGGCGGGCAGGAACTCGGAGAACCCGGGCGACTCGACGAGGCGGCTTCCGAGCGCGTTGGCGAGGGCGACCCGCTCGCGCCGCACCGCCTGCACGAGGCCGGGCGTGCCCCCGAGCGCGCCGCCGTCGAGCTCCAGCGGGTCGCACTCGCGGTCGGTGACGCGACGGACGAGCACGTCCACCGGCACGAGGCCGCCGAGCGTCTTGAGGCTCACGCGGTCGTCCCGCACGGCGAGGTCGCCCCCCTCGACGAGCGTGTAGCCCAGATAGCGGGCGAGGTAGGCGTCCTCGAAGTAGGTGCGGCTCGTGGGCCCGGGGCTCTGCAGCGCGATGCGGGGCGTCTCGCGGCCCGGGGCCAGGCCCCGCAGCATCGATTGGAGCGAGATGAAGAAGGGGGCGAGCCGCTCCACGTTGCAGTCGTGGAAGACGCCGGGCAGCAGCCGCGACACCACGAGACGATTCTCGAGTGCGTACCCGAGTCCCTGCGGCACGCCGGTGCGATCGCCGAGCGCGAGCCACTTGCCGTCGTGATTCCGGACGATCACCGCGCCGTAGAGGTGGAGCCAGCGGCCTCCCTGCGGCGCCATGCCGTGACAGCACCGCAGGAACGACGGGCTCGTGAAGACGAGCTCCGGAGGCACGAGGCCCTCGCGCACGACGTGCTGGGGCCCGTAGAGATCGGCGAGGAGGGCGTCGAGCACGCGGGCACGCTGGTTGATGCCGACCTCGAGCCGGGCCCAGTCGTCCGCGGAGACCACGAGGGGGATGGGGTCGAGCACCCAGGGCCGCTGCTCGCCCGACGCCTCGTCGTGCACGTTGTAGGTGACGCCGTTGTCGCGGATGAGTCGGCGGGCCTGCTCCCAGCGTTCCACGAGCTCCGCGGGCGCCCATGAGCCGAGGAGGTCCACGAGCCTCACCCAGTGCGGTCGGGGCGCGCCGTCGGCACCGCACAGCTCGTCGTAGCAGCCTTCGGG
>JBJTBO010000299.1:0-5760 GCA_046091445.1 Planctomycetaceae bacterium
ACGGTCGCCCGCGTGACGCGATCCACCAGTCGAGCGGATAGAGCGTGAGCACGTAGAGCAGCCCGAGTCCCGTGATCACCTCGAACGGAACGGTGGCGATGGGCGGCGCGCGCCGGCCTCCGGTCCTCTCGAGAGCCGTCCGCAGCTGGCCGGCCAGATCGCCCGCGCCCGGCTCGCGAGCCGCAACCGACAGGTCGGTGTCATCCGCCCGACCACCGAGGAGTCGCACGAGCAGGGAATCGGTACCCGTCCAGCCGCGCAGCGGTTCGTCGTCGAGATCGAGTCCCACCCAGCAGACGGTCCCGAGGCCCCGCGCCGTCCGAACCACGAGCGGCATGTCGGTCGGACCGGTGCCCTCGAACACATCGACGGCGCCGGGCAGCGACCGCCGATCGCGCAGGAGAGGCACCCGCAGCGCGGACGCCCCGGGCCGGGCCGCGAGCCCGCCGGCACGGGCGTACGCCTCGATCGCCGCGACCCGTCGCACCGGCACGAGCCGTTCGACCGGGCCGGGCAGCCAGGCGGCGGCAGGGCCGCCTGCACCCGCCACAGTCACGGCCGACGCGCCGGCGCAGAGGACGAGCCGGCCGCCGTCGCGCACCCACGCGTCGATGCCCGTGATGACCTCCCCGGGCACGTCCTTCAACGACCGACCGCAGACGAGCATCACATCGGCGAGGTCATAGTCGCGTGGCGAGATGCCCGCCGCGATCGGCCCCCGGCCGAGCGGCGCGACGACGGTGAGCGGGGGCGCATCCGGGGCGGTCATGAGCCGCGCGGCTCGACCCGCCGCCGGCAGGTCGCCGAGCACGACGAGGACGCGGTGCGTCGACGGGATCGGTTCGGCGAGGAGCATCTCGATGGCACCCTCGGGCGGGGCGACCGGGACGAGTCCGACGTCGCCTGAGGCCTGTGGCACGCGTTCGATGAAGACGCGCGCCGTCGGCCGACCGACCCGCACGCAGGTGTGGGCCTCGAGACCGCCGCCCGCGGCCGGCCGCAGAGACGCAGCCGGGGCGCGCACGAACTCCCCGTCTGGATCCTGCGCCCAGACGAACACCCGGTCGCCAGCCATCGCATCTGCGTCCGCGGGAGGCGCCAGCCGCAGCGGGGTCCACGACCCTGCGCGGAACGCACCGGCCAGCCCGACATCGATGGCCCAGCCCGGCGCCGCGTTCGCCGGCGGCCCACCGGCCGCCACGACCGCGACCGCGACCAGCGCGAGGGCCGCGTGACGGATGCCCGTCGCGGTGCGGCACACGGGCACGCCGCTCATGGCTTCTCCGCGTCGGGGCACGTGCAGGCCAGCTGCCCGCACCCGGGACACCCCGCCCCGTACTTGCGCGCGACCGCGTCCTCGAGGTCGATGTCGGCGACGTTGGCGATCGTCGCGAGCCATGCCAGGACGTCGGCGAACTCGAGCGCCTGTTCGTCGGACGTGCCGCCGCGGAGCGCGGAGGCCAGCTCCCCGACCTCCTCCACGAGCCACATGAACGTGCCCTCGACGCCGCGGGCGGCGTCCTTGTCGTGGTACATCTCGCGAATCAGAGCCTGGAACTCGCGAAGCGTCATGCCGCGGCCGCCGTGCCCGTGGAGAGACCGATCGAGGCGTACGGCGGCCCGTCGCTCCCCACGTCCCCGGAGTGTACAAAGCAGTCTGGCCTCCGGGCGAACGGGAGGCGGGCGCTCATCCGCTCGCCCCCCTGCGCCCCCCTGACGGAGGCGCGCTCGCCACCGTCCGCACCTGCGACCACCACCATGCCCCACGCACGCCCCATCCGCGTCTTCGACACCACGCTCCGCGACGGCGAGCAGTCTCCCGGGGCGAGCATGAACCTCACGGAGAAGCTGGAGATCGCGCAGGCGCTCGTCCAGCTCGGCGTGGACGTGATCGAGGCGGGCTTCCCGATCGCCTCACCCGGCGACTTCGAGAGCGTGCGCGCCATCGCGGGGGCGGTCTCCGGCCCCGTGGTCTGCGGACTGGCGCGGTGCAACGATGCCGACATCGATCGCGCGTGGGAGGCCCTGCGGCATGCGGGTCGGCCGCGGATCCACGTCTTTCTCGCGACGAGCGCCATCCACCGGGAGTTCAAGCTCCGCATGGGGGAGGACGAGGTCGTCGCGCGGGCCGTCGCCGGCGTGACCCGCGCGCGGAAGCTCTGCGACGACGTCGAGTTCTCGCCGGAGGATGCGGCCCGCACGGAGCCCGACTTCCTCTGTCGCGTCGTCGAGGCGGTGATCGCCGCCGGTGCGACGACCGTGAATATCCCCGACACCGTCGGCTACGCCACGCCCGCGCAGATGCACCGCGTGATCACGACCCTGCGAAGCCGCGTGCCCTCCATCGACCGTGCGGTGATCAGCGTGCACTGCCACGACGACCTCGGGCTGGCCGTCGCCAACAGCCTCGCGGCGGTCGAGGCAGGCGCCGGCCAGGTCGAGTGCACGATCAACGGCATCGGCGAGCGTGCGGGCAACTGCTCGCTCGAGGAGGTGGTGATGGCGCTGCGGACGCGCTGCGACCACTACGGCTGCGAGACGGGCATCGTGACGCAGCGACTCGTCCCGACGAGCCGGCTCGTGGCCAACGTGACCGGCATCCGCGTGCCGCGGAACAAGGCGATCGTCGGCCGCAACGCCTTCGCCCACGAGGCGGGCATCCACCAGGACGGCATGCTCAAGGAGCGTCGGACCTACGAGATCATGCGGCCCGAGGACGTCGGGCTCGACCGCACCGACCTCGTGCTCGGCAAGCACAGCGGCCGTGCCGCCCTGGCCGATCGCGCCACGGCCCTCGGCTACCAGCTCTCCAGCGAGCAGCTGCAGACGGTCTTCGAACAGTTCAAGCTGCTGGCGGATCGCAAGAAGGAGATCTACGACGGCGACATCGCGGCCCTCTGCGAGCAGCAGTTCGCGGCGCTCCCCGAGGAATACACGTACGAGGGCTACGAGATCGCCTGCACCTCGGGCAGCCCCCCCACCGTGACGCTGCGGGTGCGACACGACGGCGCGAGCAGATCGGTGGTCGTCACGGCCGGCGACGGCCCGGTCGATGCGATCTTCCTCGCGATCGAGAAGCTGACGGGGATCACGACCATCTGCCGTGACTTTCGCGTGCAGGCGGTGACGGTGGGGAAGGACGCGCAGGGCGAGGTCACGGTCGAGCTCGAGCATGAAGGGCAGATGCAGCGGGGACGTGGCGTCTCGACCGACTCGCTCGAGGCGGCGGCGCGGGCCTTCCTGGCGGCGATCAACCGCCTCGCCCTCGGCCCCCAGCCACGCCTTCACCCGCAGCGGACCCACTCGTAGCAGACTCTCCGTCGGCCGAGTGGGCCAAGGCCACGGAAGCCATGGCAGGCTTCATCCACGGACAGCGAGGCGTTCAAATCGCCTCGCCGCCACGTTCGCCCGTGCGGATGCGCACGCACTCGTCCAGCGGCAGGACGAAGATCTTTCCGTCGCCGATCTCACCGGTCTCGCCCGACCGGCCCCCCTTGAGGATCGCGGCGATCGTCGGCTCGACGAACTCGTCGTTGACGGCGATCTGGAGTTGGACCTTGCGCAGCAGATTCACCGCGATCTCGTGCCCACGGTAGGTCTCGGCATGGCCGCGTTGCCTGCCGAAACCCTGCACGTCGAGGACCGTCAGCCGGAAGACATCCACCTCGGAGAGCGCCTGCTTCACGCTCTCGAGACGGTTCGGCTGGATGATCGCGATGATGAACTTCACGCCGCGCCTCGAGCGCTACTGAGAGATGATGGCCCGCAGGGAACGGCTGCACCATACCGTAGCAGACTCGGCCGACGCGACACGCCATCTGCCGCAGGCCCGCGCGGCACGAGGCTCCAACCGACAACGCCGGCCACGATCCGCCCGAAGAATGCCCCGGCCTGGGCGAGCCAGGCGGAGTGCCCACCCAAGCCGTTGGGGCATCCTTCTGGACGGTCATGGGTGAGACGGTTGCGCACGGCCCAGCAGGCGTTTCGCGCGCGATCACCGCTCTGGGCTCGGCCGCACGATCACGCACGTGTGGCCAAGCCCTGAGGACTGAGGAGCAAAAACCGTGCCGCTGCTCCGAAGGTGAGCCCCTTCCGACCATGTCAGCGCGGCTGATGCCGTCGGGGCGACGAGCGGCAACCGCAGCTTTCCGCCATGCCGGTGACGTTTTGAGAACCACGGCCTTCTTCCGCGTCGCATCATGGGGGAAGAGCACGAGGAGATGCCGCCCACTTTTCCGGCATGGGACTGCCGCACGACAGGGCAAGGGCCCCGCCGATACGGCCATGCGATGTGCCCGACCGGGAAGTGGAGTAGTCTCCGGACGGGAATCGATCGGCGGCGGTCGACACGCCCGCCTCGACAGCGAGACACGACGATGGACATCGCCGCGGCGCGAGCCTTGGGCGCGGTGACGGCGCTGCCACGTGGCCCGCTCGTCGAGGCGCTCGCCGCCCGCTTTCCCGCCCATGCCGCCGACGCCGACGCGGCCCGACGGCTGGCCGTGCAGGGCGGTCGAGCCGCCGCCCTGGCGAGGCTCGATGCGATCGATCCCGGTGGGTACGCGCGGTCACGCAACCACGTCGGCGGCGCCGTGACGCGACTGTCGCCGTGGATTCGTCATGGCGTGGTCGGGCTCGCCGAGGTCCGTGACGTGGCGCTGGCCCGGGTGCGCCGGGCGGAGGATGCAGAGAAGCTCGTGTCGGAGCTCGCGTGGCGCGACTACTGGCGGCAGGTCCATGCCGTGCTGGGCGAGCGCATCGACGACGATGTCGAGGGGCCGACGATGCAGCCGCGGGCCCCGGTCGCCGGGACCGAGGTCCCGGACGACGTGCTCGCCGCGCGCACCGGCATGGCGTGCATGGACGCCTTCGCGGGTCGCCTGCACGACAGCGGCTGGCTCCACAACCACGAGCGGATGTGGCTCGCGTCGTGGCTCGTGCACGCGCGAGGTGTCCGCTGGCAGGCGGGGGCACGCTGGTTCCTGCGCCATCTGCTCGATGGGGATCCGGCGAGCAATCACCTCTCGTGGCAGTGGGTCGCCGGCACGTTCTCGGCGCGTCCCTACCTCTTCAACCGAGAGAACCTCGAGACCTACACCGGCAACGCCCATTGCGGCACGTGCGAGCTCCTCGGTCGCTGCGACGTGGAGGGAAGCTACGAAGGCCTGACGGATCGATTCTTCGTCGGCCCCGCCGGCCGGGAGTCTTCGCCTCCCGCGTCGCTCCGCGGCCGGCTGGTTCGAACCTTCGTGCCGCCGCCCCGCGGCGGCCTCACGCGACCGCTCGTCTGGGTCACGCTCGGTGCCGCATCGTCGCGGGGTGCGGCGGCGCTGGCCTTTCCCACTTCACCGCGCATCCATGTCATCGACCCGGCGTGGCTGGCGGCGGAACACCCCGGGCTCAAGCGGCTCGTGTTCCTCTGCGAGTGCCTCGCTGACATCCAGGACCTGCATGTCGTCGAGGGACCTCCGGTCGACGTCTGGCCTGCCGCCGCCGCCGCCCGGGGGTGTGACGGGATCGCGCTCGAATGGACACCCAGCCCGAGGGAACGCGCCGCAGCCGCCGCGGTCGCGCGGGTGCTCCCGGTATCCGTCGTCGACGAGGCCCCGTTCTGCGATCGCTCGAGGGTCGATGATCTCCGTCGTTTCTCTCGGTACTGGCAGCGGGTGCGGGCATCCGCGCTGCGACCGACGAGCGACCTGACCGAGCCCCACCCGTCGGCGTGACGTGCCCGCCCCGCCCGTCGCCAGCGCCCGGCCG